>JBLMYG010000092.1:0-13478 GCA_050258155.1 Acidithiobacillales bacterium | reverse complement strand
CTCCCACCCTTCGAGCTCCGGGACGAGGGCGACGTTCCCGGCGACGGTGAAATGCGGAAAGAGCCCGGACTCCTGGATGACGTAGCCGATCCGTCTCCTGAGGCGGATCGGGTCCCACGCCGCCGTGGGCTTCCCTGCGACGACGACCTCCCCCGCGGTCGGGAGGAGGAGGGCGTTCACCATCTTGAGGGCGGTCGTCTTACCCGAGCCGCTCCGGCCGAGAAGGACGATCGTCTCGCCCCGCTCGACCTCCAGATCGAGGTGCCTCAGGACCGCCCTCCCGCCGATGTCGTACGAGACATCCCGGAAGGCGATCAGCGGTTCCATCCCGATTCAGTCTACCGCGGGGCCGCGGCGGTCTCCCGCTCCCCTTGTGTAGAATCCGCGCAACGGGGGGCCCATGTCTCTCTTCCTCAAGTTCAACCTGATACTCGTTCTCGTTTTCTCCGTCGCCCTCGTCCCGGTGGGCTTCATCTCGCAGAACCTCCTCCAGAAGAACGCCCGGCAGGAGGTCGTCGACAACGCGCGGCTGATGCTGCAGACGGCGATGGCGGCGCGGAGCTACACGGTCAAGCAGATCAAGCCGCTCCTTTCGGCGCGGCTCGCCGAGGAGTTCCTGCCGCAGACGGTCCCGGCCTACTCGGCCACGGAGATCTTCAACTACCTCCGGGAGAGCCATCCGGACTACACGTACAAGGAGGCGACGCTGAACCCGACGAACCCGCGCGACCGGACCGTCGACTGGGAGGCGGACATCGTCAACGCCTTCCGGGGCGACCCGAAGCTCCGGGAGATCATCGGGGAGCGGGACGGGCCCCTCGGGCGGTCCCTCTACCTCGCACGGCCCATCCAGATCACCGACGCGGCCTGTCTCTCGTGCCACAGGACCCCCGAGACGGCCCCCGTCTCCGTCGTCAAGGCCTACGGGCCGTCGGGGGGCTTCGGATGGACGCTGAACGAGATCATCGGCGCCCAGATCGTCACGGTGCCGACGAGCGTGGCGGCGCGGCTCGCGACCAGGGCGTTCCAGACGCTGCTTCTCTCGCTGGTCGGCGTCTTCGTCTTCATGCTCATCGTCCTCAACCTGCTCCTCCACGTCGTCGTGACCCGTCCGCTTCGGCAGCTCGCGCAGATGGCGGACCAGGTCTCCACCGGGAACTTCGACATTCCCGAAGTCCGGGTGAAGGGGAAAGACGAGGTGGCCGTCCTCGCGGGGTCGTTCAACCGGATGCGGATCAGCCTCGCGAAGGCGCTCAAGATGCTCGAGGACGATTGAGGCACGGTACGGCCCCGAATGGCTGAGTCGATACCGGCCGGATCGCGCTTCGGCGGCTACGAGGTGCTCCAGGCGCTCGGGAGCGGCGGGATGGGGATGGTCTACCGGGCGCGGGACCTCACGCTCGAGCGGGTCGTCGCGCTCAAGGTCCTGGCCCCCGAGCTTTCGAAGGATCCGTCGTTCGTCCAGCGGTTCCTCAAGGAGGCCCGCGCTGTCGCGCGCCTGAACCATCCGAACATCGTCCAGATCTACAACTTCGGCTGCGTCGAATCGGTCTACTACCTCGCGATGGAGTACGTCGACGGCGACTCGCTCGGCCATCACCTCAAGTCGCGGCACTACACCGAAGCCGAGGGAATCCGGATCGTCCGACAGGTGCTGAAGCCGCTGGCGGTGGCCCACGCAGAAGGCCTGGTCCACCGGGACATCAAGCCCGACAACCTGATGCTGACGAGCCGCGGCGAGCTCAAGCTGGTGGACCTCGGCATCGCCAAGCGGATCGACGAGGACCAGTCGCTGACGCTCACGGGGCAGTCGATCGGCACCCCGCACTACATCTCCCCCGAGCAGATCCGGGGCCAGAAGGACATCGACGCCCGCGCGGACATCTACTCGCTCGGGGCGACCTTCTACCATCTCGTCACGGGCCACACGCCCTTCAAGGGCTCCTCGGGAGCCCTCGTCATGTCGATGCATCTCGTCGACCCGCTCCCCGACCCGCGGCAGTGGGAGCCGGGGCTCTCGGAGGGTCTCTGCCGCGTCCTCCGGAAGATGATGGCCAAGAGCCGCGAGGAGCGCTACCCGGACGTGGCTGCCCTGGACGTGGACCTCCACCGCCTGCAGGCGGGACAGACCCCGCGGCCGGTCGAGCCGCGCGATTCGGCGGTACAGGCCGGCACGCTGCCGACGGTGGTGACCGCCGCGCCGCCGTCGCCCTTCGACCCTCTCCTGCTGACCCGGATCGAGGAGAGCCTGGCCGCCTCGATCGGGCCGATGGCGCGGCTGATCGTCCGGAAGACGGCGAAGACGGCGCCGAGCCTCGAGGCCCTCTGCGAGGAGCTGGCCCGACAGCTCGCGCCCGGCGCCGACCGGGAGGCGTTCTGCGCGAAGTGCCTCGCCTGCGGGAAGGTCCCGACCGACCCGGGGAAGGGGGCGACGCCTTCGGCCGGTGCGACGCCGCCCCGAGGCGAGGCGTCGCGCGCGGTCGCGGCCGGGACTCCAGGGACGTTCTCGGCGGAGGCCGTGGCCGGGACGGTGCCCTGGACCGAAAGGGACATCGCTCTTCTGGAGGCCGAGCTGGCCCGGCAGATCGGGCCGCTGGCGAGGGTTCTCGTGAAAAAGGCGGCGAGGAGCGCGCCGACCTTCGCCGAACTCGTCTCGAAGCTCGAGGAGAGCATTCCCGGCGAGGCGGGGCGCGGCGCCTTTCGGTCGGCGCTCCGCCGGCTGATGCCCTGACCCGGCGTCTTCGCGGCCGGATCCCTACCCGACCTTCCCGAGGAAGAACGAGCCGAGGAGGATCGTGAGGACCGCCAGCGTGATGACGACGAACGCGTGGTCGCGCTCGAGGGCGAAGAGGACGATGGAGAGGGCGACCCTCAGGATCGGCGTCAGGATCAGGACGAGGAGGCCGACCGCGATGACCGCTTGTCCCTGGGCTGCACGGAAGCCGGCAGCCACCTCCGCGAAGCTGCTCGGAAACGCCGCCCCGGGGCTCGTGAGGCGCCGGAGGTCCTCCACCGAACGAAAGTAAGAGGGGTGATGAAGGAACATCAGGACCAGCCCCGCGGCGACGAGCGCCAGGCTCGTCAGGACGCCGCCCCGGAGAAGGCCGCTGATCAGGAGGTCCATTCGCGTCGGCTCGCGTCCGGCTTCGGCTGAGAGCGGGGGCGTGACGGGGCTCTTCACCGGAAGGCCTTCCAGATCATCTGCGAGGCGACGAAGACGAGAACGACGAGGAAGATCGTGCGGAGGAGGCGGCTGTCCGTCCGTCCGAGGATGCGCGAGCCGGCGAACGCCCCGACCACGACCCCGAGCGCGACCGGCGCGGCGACGATCGGGTCGATGTCGCCCCTGAGGAAGTAGACGCCCGCGCTGGCCGCTGCGGTCACCCCGATCATCAGGTTGCTCGTGGCCGTGGAGATCTTGATCGGCATCCGCATGGCGATGTCCATGGCCGACACCTTGAGCGTTCCCGAGCCGAGGCCCAGAAGGCCGCTGAAGAGCCCCGCCAGCCACATCAGGACGAGGCCGAGACGTGTGTTCGTGACGCGGTAGGAGACCTCGCGCCCGCGCGCCTCGTCGAAGTAGCTTCCGTGGAGCTGGAGCTGGTCGGCCCACCGGTCGGGGGGGACCGGGCCGGCCGGGACCGTCATCTTGCGGAGGAAGCCGAACGCCGACTGGGCGAGGACGACGCCGAAGATCAGGTAGAGCCACCGCCCGTGCAGGAGTCCGGCGAGGTACGCGCCGCTCACTGCGCCGGCCGTCGTGCCGAGCTCCAGGAACATCGCGGCGCGCAGGTTGGTCAGGTGCTCCCGGACATAGGCGGCCGCAGCTCCGCTCGACGTTCCGATGACCGATACGATCGAGGCCCCGATGGCGTACCGGATGTCGATGCCGAAGAGAAGCGTGAGAGCGGGGACGACGATGATCCCGCCGCCCAGGCCGATGAGCGAGCCGACGAACCCGGCCGCGACCGACACGCCGCCGAGGGCGAGGACGAACTCGAGGGGCGACATCGGGCGGGAATGGTAGCCGAGTCAGCCGTCCGCGCCCTGTCGGGCAGGACGCGGGCCGAACGGCCAAGGCCCGGCCAGGGCTCCCGCGCCGGGGGGGACCCCAGCGCGGGTTCGAACCCGCAGGAATGGGCCCCGATTACCGCCAGATCTCGAGGTTTGGGTCGAGAGTGGGAGACGGTGTGACCCCGGGGACCGTCAGGGTCACGGTGTACTTGTAGCGCTTCCCGGCCGTTCCCGGTCGGGGAGCGGGGAACGTGACGACGGTTCCCCCCTTGGCGGTCGCCCTGGTCTTCTCCTCCCGAGACGGGAACGGAGACTCCCCCTCGGGGAAGCTGATCCCGATCGTCGTTCCTTCGGGAGCTCCGAGAAGAGCCCACCGGGGAAACTGCCTCTCCTCACAAAGGCGGGCAGTGTCAGGAAAGACGATGATCTGTTTCGAGCCTGCATCCCAGGTCACCAGGATGTTCACTGGCTCGGCACCGTTCTTGCCGATGTATTTCGGACAGGTATGGCAGCACGCTGCGACGAACAGCCCCGCTCCGAAGAGAAGCGCCGGAGGGAGAAACCTCTGAACCCGGTATTTCGCGAAGATCACGATGTGCCTCCTTTCGCCGGTCGAGATTGGGCCGGACGGGATGGCGTCCGCTTCAAAAGGGTCTGGAAGGCCGGATCGCCGGTCAGGCCCGCGAAATCGGGATTCCCTTCAATTTCACCTGTCGCCAGCCCCTTGGCGACAGCCGTCTCGAGCCACTGGATCGCCTCGGCGTGGTAGCCGAGGATCGCCGCAGTGGCCGCGGCCCTCTGAAGAACATCCGGGTCTTCGGCCGAGGACGCGACGGCCTTGCGGGTCTCCGACCAGGCACGCCTTTTCTCCTCCAGCCGGGCGAGGCATCGCGCCACCATCACCCGCGTCCGGGGGCTCGAGGGGTCGACGCGCAGCTCTTCTTCACCGAGGGAGAGGGCGGCACGATACGCCTTCCTCGCGTCGGCCTCCCGTCCCGGAACGAGGATCAGCGCGTCTCCGAGATAGGCGCTCCAGCGGAAGTCCTTCGGGGCCAGCTCCACCGCCTTCTCGAACGACGCCACGGCCTCCTGGTACCGGCCGAGCAGATAGAGGCACGTTCCGACGTTCGAATAGGCCAGGGCGTTGGGCTGGATCTCGAGGGACCGACGGAATTCCGCCAGGGCGTCATCGTGCCGTCCGAGCCTCCGGAGAACGACCCCGAGGTTGGAGCGGACAGGTGCGACGCCGGGGTTCAGCGCGATGGCCCGTCGGTAAGCGTCCGCCGCCTTCACGTAATCGTCCTTGAAGAAATAGAAGCCCCCGAGCTTGTTGAAGCTCGCCCAGGCGGTCGGCCGGAGTTCGGTTCCCCTGAGATAGGCAACCTCGGCCTCGACGGCGTTGCCCGACAGCTCGAGGGCGTAGGCGAGCGCTTCGACCGCCTCGAAGTTCGTCGGCTGCTTCTTCAGCGCCTCCCTGATGACCTCGACGGCTTTCCGGGCGGACCCCGTCGCCGTCAGGATCTGACCCAGCGTCACCTCGGCTTCCGGAAGCTCCCGATCGAGCTCGATGGCACGCTCGGCCGATCTCCGTGCCAGGTCGACCAGCGTCGCGTCCCTCGAGAGGCCGTAGGCATCCAGATACGCTCGCCCCAGGGCCGCCTGCACCAGCGCCAAGTCGTCAGCCTTCGGGATTCTCCTCAGGAGGTCGATCGCCTTCTGGATCTCCGCGCGGTCGTCGCTGCGTTCGAGGCGGCCGAGGGCGACGAAGTAGTCGCTTTGAGACGGGCCGGGAGGGATCCCGCCGTGCGGAGCCGCCGCGCCACCACCGAAGCGGATGTCGAGCGACGCGGCGATCTTCTTCGCCAGCTCGTCTTCGAGGTGGAAGACGTCCGTCTCGGGCCCCGTCACCTCGCCCGAATCGATCTGCTCGGGCGAGGAAGCGAGCCTCATCGAATAGATGATCTGAAGCCGGTCTCCCACCTGCCGGACGCCCGGCTGGAGGACGAGGTTCGCCCCCTCGTCGAGCGCCGCCTTTGCGGGATCGGTCTCACGGGCTGCGGCCGACGGCAGCACGATCTGGACGGCGGAGGCGCGGTGCAGCTTGGCCTGCAGGCTGGCCGAGACGCCGTCGCAGAAGAGGCGGCCGTCGCTTCGCCCGGTGAAGTCGGTTGCGGGGAGGATCGCGAGGAGCTTGGTGGCCGGCAGAGCCTTCGACGTCTCTCCGCGGAAGGCAACGTAGAGCAGGACTGCTACGGCCACGGCGAGGAGAGCGCCGGCGCCAGCCCAGGCGCGGGGAGCACGCCGGATCCTCGCGGAGATGGAGAGCCCGCTCCCAGGAGCCGTGACGGGCCGGCCCTCGAGAACGGCGTCGATCGTCTGGCGCGCCTCCGCGAGGCCGGTGATCCGCGCGTCGCGGCTCTTCGCAAGACACCCTTTGAGGAGGCTCGCGACCGGCGGCGGCGTCTCGGGAGGGAGGGCGCTCCAGTCGGGCTCCCGGTCGAGAATGGCGACGATGATGTCGGAGGGCGAGTCGCCCGCGAACGCTTTCTGTCCCGTGAGCATCTCGTAGAGCAGGCAGCCGAACGACCAGACGTCGCTCCGTCCGTCGAGCGGCTGTCCGCGGGCCTGCTCGGGGCTCATGTACGAGACCGTTCCCATCACCGTTCCCTGCCGCGTCGCGCCGGTGTCGAGCGTCGGTGACTCCGAGATGTCGGAGGGGGTCGGGCCGGGCGCGAAGGCTTTGGCGAGGCCGAAGTCGAGGAGCTTGACCTTTCCCTCCGGCGTCACCTTCACGTTCGCCGGCTTCAGATCGCGGTGGAGAATTCCCTTACCGTGAGCCGCGTCGAGGGCATCGGCCACCTGCCGGGCGATGCCGAGGGCGCGCGAGAGGCCGAGCGGACCGGCCGCGATCAGATTCCGGAGCGTCTCGCCCGGAACCATCTCCATGACGAGGAGCTGGACCCCCTCGACCTTCTCGAAGCTGTAGATCGCTGCGATGCCCGGGTGATTGAAGGCCGCCAGGAGCTGCGCCTCGCGCTGGAACCGCGAGAGCCGCTCCCGATCGCCCGCGAACGCCTCCGGCAGGACCTTCAGGGCCACCTCGCGCCCAAGGCGCGTGTCCCGCGCCCTCCAGACCTCGCCCATCCCGCCCGCCCCGAGGGCCGAGAGGATTTCGTACGGGCCCAGCCGGATACCAGGGGCGAGGGTCATATGTCCTGGCGCGGGGGGTCCGGGGGGGACGACGGGGGTGGGGCCCCGTCGTCGTTAGCGCCCTCCGGGAAGCGGCCGAGACGTGTCCCGAGCGTGATCGACATACTCGATTTGAGCGATTATCGCCCCGACGCCCGTCCACCACCCTGACGAGAAAACCGCACGAGAGGAGCCCGATGAAAATCCCGAAACTCGCTCTGCTACTGGCCGCCGTCGTGGCCGCGCCGGCCATGTTCGCGGTCCCTCCAGACGCGTTCACCGCCTCGGGGCTCTGGGAGAGCTGGCCGTCAGCACGCGTCTCTCCGGCCGACCCGTGGTCGCTCCGGAAGGACGGGTTCGACGCGGCTCTCGGGGCTCTTTCGAAGGACGCCCCGGGCCTTTTCTCCGTCGTGGCCGAAGGAACCTCTGCGGAGGGGCGGCGGCTCGCGGCCCTGAGGCTCGGAGGCGGGCCGACGAAGGTCCTTCTCTGGTCCCAGATGCACGGCGACGAGCCGACCGCCACGTGCGCCCTTCTCGACATCCTGAGCTATCTCGGCCGCAGCCGGGAGAGCGGCGCCGTGACGGGTCTCTTCTCGAAGCTGACGATCTACCTTCTACCAATGCTCAACCCGGACGGAGCGGAGCGCGGGACGCGGAGGAACGCCCAGGGGATCGACATCAACCGTGACGCGATCCGGCTGCAGACTCCCGAAGGGCGCTTTCTGAAGGAGGTCCGGGACCGCTTCGAGCCGGTGATCGGCTACAACCTCCACAACCAGGCGCCGCTGACGCTCGCCGGGAAGAATGGCGGCCAGGTCGCGCTCGCTCTTCTCTCGGTTCCGTTCGACGAGGGTGAGACCACGAACGAGGGGCGCCGGACGACGAAGCGCCTCGCGGTCTTTCTCCGGGAGTTCCTCGCGCCGTGGGCGTCCGGCAGGATCGCCAGGTACGACATGGCGTACACGGCGCGCGCCTTCGGCGACTCGATGACGAGGTGGGGGACCGCCACGCTCCTGATCGAGACCGGAGGGTGGAACGGCCCGGACGAAGCGGGGACGCTCGTTCGTCTCAACTTCGTCGCCCTTCTCGGCTCGCTCCAGGCGCTGGCGGACGGCTCGCTGGCCCGGCTCGACCCGAAGAAGTACGACGCGATTCCGCTCCTCGAACGCGAGGGGCTCTTCGACCTACTCGTCCGTGAGGCGATCGTCATCGGCGGCGCCGGCCTCCCTCCATTCCTGGCCGACGTGGCGCTCAACCGGGCGATCCCCTTCGGCGGCACCGGTCCGCGGAAACACTCGGGCATCGTCGACCTCGGAGACCTCTCGACGTTCCGGGGGAAGGAAGAGATCGACGCGAGAGGGAAGCTCCTCGTCCCCGCACCGCCCTGCGGCGAGGAGGGCTGGAAAAAGACGCTCGAGCGGCTGAAGGAGAAGGGGCTCGCCGACGGGGAGGGGAACCTGACCCTGACGCCGTCCCGTCTCTCGGCCGAGGTCAAGGAATGGACGCCGGAGAGGCAGCGTCTGCTTCCCGGAAACAGCGGCGCCCTCCTGCTCCTGGTGCCTGCGGGCGAGGGACGGCTGAGGGTCGAAGCGAGGATCGACGTCTCGGGGCGGTAGGAGAGGCGCACACAGTGAGGAGAAGGCTGCGGCTCAGCGCGGCGCTGTGGCCACCGCGGCTGCCGGGCGGTGCCCACCGGCGCACTTCTTCGACCAGACCGTCGCGGCGACGAGGAGAGCGATCCCGGCGAGCGTGACGACCACGACGGCGACCGGCCGGGCCCGCCGGGCCGGCTTCACGGAGAGGGTCTGGAGGAGCTTTCCGGTGCCCGAGACGCTCCTCTTCTTCTTCTCTTCCAAGAAGACGGCCTTGACGTCGCCGAAGCGGAGGGCGTCGCCGCTCGAGAGCATCGCGTCGGCGACCCGCTTTTCCTTGAGGAAGGTCCCGTTCACGCTGGCGAGGTCCTTCACGACCCATCCGCCGGCGGTCTCCTCCACGGCCGCGTGCTTGCGGGAAACGGACAGGTTCGAGAGGATGACGTCGCAGTCGGCGTCGCGACCGATCACGGCGCGTCCGACCACCTCGTGCCTCTTCTCCCCACGGTCGTCGACGATCAAGAGCGCCGTCATCGGAGTGGCGGCCGTATCTTAGTCCGCGCTCTCGGCGGAGTCCCGGCCCGGCGCGAGGACGAACGCCACGTCGCCCACGTTCGTCCCCGTCGGGCCCGGGGAAAAGGCGTCGCCGAGGGCAGCGAAGAAAGGCCCGGTGTCGTTCTCGCGAAGCGCCTGCCATGGGTCGAGGCCGGCCGCTTCCGCGCGCTCGAGCGTCGTGGCGTCGACGAAGGCCCCCGCGGCATCGGGCTCGTGGTCGACGCCGTCCGTTCCGGCCACGAGTGCCGAGGCGCCCACCGCCCCCGGAAGGCGGAGCGCCGTGGCGAGCGCCAGCTCCCGGTTCCGGCCGCCGTGTCCCGGGCCTTTCACCGTCACGGTCGTCTCGCCCCCGAAGATCGTCACGAGCGGGCGGCCGCTGCCGCGCCTCCAGAGATGGCCGGCGGACGCGGCGGCGACCGCGAGGCGTCGGGCCGCTGCTCGCGCTTCGCCGGTCAGGAGCTCCGGGACGACGCGCGCGTCGGCGCCGAGCCGAAACGCCGCGAGGCGGGCCCCCTCGAGGGCGGTCCGGATATCGGCGAGAAGGACGCTCCAGCGGCGGCCGGCCGGCTGCGGGCGCGGAGGAGGCGCCGGACGAGCGAGGACCGCGCGCACCGATGGCGGAAGGAGCGGAGTCACGCGGTAACGGTCGAGGATGGCGAGGGCGCTCTCTGTCGACGGCGGTCTTCCGAGCGTCGGGCCGGAGGCGACGAGGTGCCAGCCTTCGTCGCCGAGATCCGAGAGGACGAGCGTCACGACCCCGGCGTCGCCGCAGGCGGCCGAGAGACCGCCCCCCTTCACGCGCGAGAGGGCGCCGCGGACGGTGTTGATCTCCGAGATCGGTGTGCCTGCGGCCATCAGGAGTGAGATCGCCTGCGACTTGTCGGCGAGCGAGAGGCCTTCGGCGGGTGCGGCCATCAGGCTGGACCCGCCGCCCGAGAGGAGGACGAGGAGCAGGTCGTCCGGACCGAGCTTTCCTGCGAGAGACAGCGCCGCGGCGCCGGCCTCGAGGCTTCCCTCGTCCGGAGTCGGATGTCCGGCCCGGACGAGGCGCCAGCCGGAGGGGAGGTCGTTCGTTTTTTCGTACGACGGCGCGATGACGAGCGCCTCCTCGATCCGGCTCCCGAGCTCTGCGTGCGCCGCGCGGGCCATGGGCACGGCGGCCTTCCCGACGGCGAGAACGGCGATCCGGTCGGGGACGAAGACGAACTCTCTTCGGGCCGGCGAGGAGACGGAACGGACGCGAAGGGCGTCGCCGCGCCGGCCGACCGCCTCGCGAACGAGTCTTTCAGGCTCGACCGCGGCGACGGCGGCACGAAAGAGCTCGGTGAGGAGTTCGCGGGCGTGCAGAGAGGACGAAGTGTAACGGAAGGGAGGGAGTAAAATCGAAACACGGAGCTCCCGATGACGCGCGACATTACCGAATCCGCTCGCGAGGGGATCAAGGCCGCCGGAGGGCGCGGCCAGGACCTGGCCGAGTCGATCGCCGACCGTGTCGAGGACGCGCTGGAGGGGGCGCAGCGGCAGGGCCGGCTCGCCCGGAAGGAACTGGAGCGGCGATGGAAGACCGTGGACCGGGCGGGGCGCGAGAACGCCTTCCTGATGGCTTTCGTCGCCCTGGGCGTCGGCCTCCTCGTCGGCTGGCTCATCGGGCGCGGGCGCGACTGAGCGGGACATCGCAACGCGGTTGACGGGTCCCGCGGCGGACGGGAAGATCCGCGGCACCTTGCTGGGAGAGGAGCTCGCTTGGACCTTGCCGCCCGGCTCGCCGGCCTGAAGTCCGGGTTCTCGAAGGCCTTCTGGATCGCCAACACGCTCGAGCTCTTCGAGCGCTTCGCCTACTACGCCTCGAAGGCGGTCCTCGCCGTCTACATCGCCGACGGCATCGGGCTCGGGCCGGTCACGGCCGGGCTCCTCGCGGGGAGCGTCTTCAACACGCTGCTCTACCTCCTCCCGCCGCTCGCCGGAACCGTCGTCGACCGCTTCGGCTTCCGACGAAGCCTGATGGCCTGTTTCGCCATCTTCTCGGCCGGATACTTCCTGATCGGCCTGGCCGGTCTTCCGGCCGGAGCGCCGCTCGTCGCGGCATTTGGTGGGCCGAAGAGCTACACGCTCTTCGCCCTCGTCGTGACGGCCGTCGGAGGGTCGCTGATCAAGCCGTGCGTCGTCGGCACCGTCGCCCGGACGACGACGGAGGGGACGAAGGCTCTCGGCTACTCGATCTACTACACCCTCGTGAACATCGGCGGCGCCATCGGGCCGATCCTCGCGATCCCGGTCCGGGAGAACGTCGGCATCGCGTGGGTTCTCGTCATGTCCTCGGCGACGACGTTCCTCCTCTTCGTCTCGACGACTCTCTTTTTCGCGGAGCCACCGCGCCCGGCCGACGCGGCGGCCCCGAAATCGATGGGGGGCGTCCTCGCCGACATGCTCCGGGTCTTCGGAAACCTCCGCTTCATGGCGTTTCTCGTCATCTTCTCCGGCTTCTGGGCGATGTTCTGGCAGGTCTTCTACTCCCTGCCGTTCTACGTCCGGGACGTCCTCAAGTTCCCGCGCTTCGAGCTGATCGAGACGGTGGACGCCTGGGCGATCATCCTCGTCACGATCCCGGTCACCGCGCTCGCCAAGAAGCTGAGGCCGATCCGGGCCATGACGATCGGCTTCCTCCTCGCGAGCCTCTGCTGGATGGTGATGGCCTCGTCCCCGACGCTCCCCGTCACGATCGCTGCGATCGTCGTCTTCGCCCTCGGCGAGGGGCTCCAGTCGCCTCGCTACTACGAGTACGTGGCCAACCTCGCGCCGAAGGAGCAGGTCGGGACGTACATGGGGTTCGCGTTCCTGCCGATCGCCATCGGCACCTTCACGGCGGGGATCATCTCGGGACCCCTCGTGGAGCGCTACGTCGACGGGTTCAAGAGCGGGCTGGTCGCCCGGCCGGAGGCGATGTGGCTCTGGGTGGCGGCCATCGGCGTCGTCTCCACGGTCCTCTTGCTCCTCTACGACCGGTTCCTGGCGCCGACGGCAGGCGGGCGCTGAGCTTCAGTACTCCTCGGCCGGGATCATGGGGACCCAGGAGCCGTCCGACGTGACGGCGTCGTTCACGACGCCGTACGCGAGAAACGTGTCGTCGCCCGAGACCCGCGTCACGACGGCGTAGGCCGCCGTTCCCGGGGGGACGCCCGCCTTCTCGAGGACACGCGACCACTGGTACCAGTCGCCGGGGTAGAGCGTCTTTACGAGCGTCGTCCCGACGGGGAGGCCCGTCGCCGCGTCGAACAGGGCCACCGAGACGGCGATGGGGCCGCCGGAGCCGCCCCCCGCGTGGACGACGGCGAGGTTCGACCGTGCGGCGGCGCTCTGGACGAGGCCGGGGACGGTGGCCGTGGTCCAGGCTCCGCCGCCGAAGGGGAAGGCGGGGTAGGCGACGCCGAAAGTTCCCCCTGTCGCGGTGTCAGAGTTCGGCGTGAAGGTCCGGGCGAAGGCGACCGTTCGCGGCGTATCGATGCTCTGAAGCGACCGGAAGGTGATGGCGAGCGTTCCGGCCTGCGGCCCGGAGGTCGACGGGGCTATCGAGACGCCGTGGTCGCGGAGGTACTGGAGAATGTCCGGGATGATCGTCTGCTGCCAGGCGGCTAGGTTCAGCGTCACGAGGGGGGAGCCCCCGGCGGAGCCGAAGCCGGGCGCCGGGTGGTAGACGAGATCGACCGGGGTCGCAATGGGTCCGTCGTTGGCAAGCGTCAGCTCGGTCGTGAAGTGCGAGCCCGCCTCGCCGAGGGTATCGACGACGACGGGAACGACAAACTTTCGCGCTGCCGAAACGCCGCCAGGACGATACATCGGCAGGATCGATCCGTCGGACGTGAGAGCGTCGTTGACGACGCCGTACGTGACGAAGGGTCCGATTCCGGAGACGCGGCGGATCCGGGCCCAGCCATACGACCCGTCCGGAAGGCCGGCCTTGGTCAGAACGCCGTTCCACTGGTACCACTCCCCCGGTGCGAGCGTCCGGGTCAGGAGCGCCGGGGCGGGATTCCCGTCGGCGTCGAAGAGCTGCACCTCGAGAGTGATCGGGTCGCTCCCTCGATCCGGAGTCGGGACGTACGTCACCGCGAGGTTCGACCGTGCGACGCC
>JBLMYG010000091.1:0-7909 GCA_050258155.1 Acidithiobacillales bacterium | reverse complement strand
AGGAGCTCCGTCGTCATCGGGATCAGCTCGCCGCGGAGGCGGATGGGGATGGCGCTCACAAGGGAATCCTCGCGGCCGCGACGAAGGCGGCCACGTTCTCGGTCGGCGTCGCCGGAAGGATGCCGTGACCGAGGTTGAGGATGTGGCCGGTCGGTCCCGCAGCCCTCCGCGCCGCGAGCGCCTCGGCCGTGACCCCTTCGGGCGTGCCGAGGAGGACGGCCGGGTCGACGTTCCCCTGGAGCGCCTTGGCGGGGGCACGGCGGCGCGCCTCGTCGAGCGGAAGCTTCCAGTCGACCGAGACGACGTCGACCGGCAGCCGGGCGAAGGAGTCGATCAGATGGCACGAGCCGGAGGCGAAGTGGATGACGGGCACTTCTCCGCGCCGGGGCAGCCTCCCGAGGAGGCGCTCGGTGGCCGGACGCGCGAACCGGTCGTAGTCGGCCCGTGACAGCTCCCCGGCCCAGGTGTCGAAGATCTGGACGACGTCGGCGCCGGCCAGGATCTGCGCGGCGAGGTAGTCGCCGCAGGCGTCGGCCAGCTTCGCAAGCAGCGCCTCCAGGACCTTCGGCTCGCGGTGCATCATCGTCTTGACGGCGGCATATGACTTCGACGAGCTCCCTTCGACCGCGTACGTTGCCAGCGTCCAGGGAGCGCCGCAGAAGCCGATCGTCGCCGCCTCGTCGTGGACTTCCCGCTTGAGCCCGCGAAGGATCTCCAGCACGAAGGTGGTCTCCCGCTCTGGATCGAAGCCGCGGAGGCGGTCGACGTCTTCTGCCGTCCGGACGGGCCGGGGGATCTGCGGCCCCTCGTCTTCGAGGCGAATCTCGATCCCCATCGGGGGGAGCGGGATCAGGATGTCGGAGAAGAGGACGATGCCGTCCATGCCGAAGCGCCGGAACGGCTGCAGCGTCACCTCGATGGCCGAGGGGACGTCGGCGCAGAGCTCGAGGAACTTCAGGCGCCTTCGGACCTCCCGGTACTCCGGGAGGTATCTCCCGGCCTGCCGCATGAGCCAGACGGGCGGCCGGTCGACAGGCCGGCCGAGGGCCGCGTCGACGAAACGTCTCCGCGACGGGAGCTTTCCGGAAGCGACGCCCACCGGAAGAAGGGTATCAGGAGACGGTCGCCGTCCTAGCGGGGAGGCGCCGCGGCGCGCTCGAGGCCGGCGAAGTAGCCGGTGAGCCAGGCGCGCACCGTTCGCCGAAGCGCGTCGACCACTCCGGGCTCCGTCGCGGAGAGATCGTTCTCTCCGCGCGCGTCCCCGGCCGCATAGAGTCGCCCGTCGGTGAAGAGATCGCGTGTCCCCTCGTTCACGGTGGCGTTCCAGACGAAGCGGCGCGTGGCGGCGGTGACCACGCGACCGTCGTCGTTCCAGGCGATGACGGGCTCGTCCGCCCGGGCGGCCGGATCGAGGAGATCGCGACCGGGCATCTCCCCGGGGACGGGAAGGCCGAGGAGCCCGAGGAGCGTCGGGGCCACGTCGTAGAGCGAGGCTGGCCCCGGGACGGTCGCGCCGGACGGAAGGAGAGGAGAGAAGAGGACGAGCGGCACGCGGTGTCGAAGCTCGTCGAACTCGTGAGGTGTCGGCGTCCCTTCGAGGGGCGCGATCGGCAGGCCGTGGTCGCCGGCCACGACGAAGATCGTCCTTCGGAACCACGATGTCCTTCTGGCCGCGGCGAAGAAGTCGCCCAGCGCCTCGTCCGTGTAGTGAATCGTCTTCAGCATCCCGGCCGTGTAGAGGCCGAGGAGCTGGGGAAGCCCTTCGACCTTCACGAATCCGGCCCGTGCCGGGAGCGGCGGCTCGAAGGAGGTCCGGGCGTCGTCGGGAACCTGGAACGGGTGGTGATTCGAGACGGTCAGGATCATGGCGGCGAAGGGCTCGGCGAGCGCGTCGAGCGCCGTGAGGCTCCGCTGCATCAGGACCTTGTCCGAGTACCCCCAGTTCGTCCGTGGGTCGGACGAGGGAAAGTCCCGTCCGTCGATGACCCTGAAGCCGCGCGGCGGGTAGAAGCGGTCACGCCGATAGAACGTCTGGTCACCGCTGTGGATCCAGAGGAGTGAACGCCAGCCGGCGGCGCGGAGGATCTCCGGAAGCCCGTCCCTCGGGAGGTCGGGGCGGTCCGTCATGACGAGCGCCTGGGGCGTCGCGATCATTCCGTACCAGAGGCCGAGCTCCCCCTCGGGCGTGTGCGTGCCGGGGCTGTATGCGCGGTCGACGCGGAGACCTTCTTTCGCGAGGGTGTCGAGGTTCGGCGAAAGGCCGGCGATCCCTCCTCCCCACGCTCCGAGCTCACGGGAGCGGACCCCCTCGAGGAGTACGAAGACGATGTCCGGCTTCAGACCCGGAGGAAGCCGCGGAGCCTGGCCGGACCGGACGCGCGAAGGCTGCCGCGAGGGAAAAGGGAGAGAGTCTTCCGGGCCGACCTGGAGCCTTTCGAATCCGGGAATACGACCCTCGTCTTGAACTAACGCGTTCTCGCGAAGAGTCGATGCCAGAAGGAAGACCGGATGCTCGGTCGTCCGGCGAAGGTGGACCGGAACAGGAATCAGAACGAGGGCGAGCGCCGCGAGCGAGACGAGCGCGAGAAGGCCCGGCGTGGCGCGGGAAGCGGCCGCCCGCGACGCACGGCCCGAGGCGATGGCCGCGAGGGCGGCGAGGAGCCCCAGGGCGACAGCAAGCCGAAGACCCGCGGCCGAGTCGAACGAGGCCCTCGTGAAGCGGGCAAGGGAGTGGGCCGACAGGTCGCTGCGCCTCGGGGGATGGCCGAAATAGACGAGCAGCTCGGAGAGGAGGAAGAGGGCGAGACCCGAGAGCATGAAGACGGCGAGGAGAAGTCGCCGGGCGAGAAAAGCGATGCTTCGCTTCCGGGCTAGGAGAAGAGCGAGCGCGGACGCCGCGGCGAGGATGGCGACGTCGCCGAGGACGCCCAGAAGCAGCCATCGGACCGGCTGGTCGGTCGGAAGGGGCGAGGTGAGAAGGACGCGGAGGCGGACGAGAAGGCCGTAGACGGCCGTCCCTGCGAGGAGATTCGTCGCGAGAGCCGCGGAGCGGACGTCCGTTTTCAGCATGAACGCTTTACCTATTGTCCTCCGGCGAAGGAGAACCGATCCCTATAATCGCGCCTCGTGGCCGTAGCGGCGGGTTCCTCTGAAGCGCTGGCGTCCGTCTTCGGCGTCGGGGCGCTCGCCCTTTACGTCGTGGCCGCCGGCCTCTACCTTCTGAATCTCTACCGGCCGTCGGCGGCCGCCGCCTGGTGCGCGACGGGCGCTGCCGCCCTCGGCGCCCTCCTTAACTTCGCGTCGCTCTACGCCCGCTCTCTCGCGCTCGGGACCGTTCCGTACCGCGACCTGATGGGATCCATGAAGCTCTTCGGCTTCTTCCTTGCCGTCCTGAACGTCGTGCTCGAGGTCCGGCACAAAGACCGCTCGCTCGGGCCGTTCCTGATGCCGGCGGCCCTCGTCTTCATGCTGGTGGCGCTCCTCGAGACATCGGCCCCGAAGGCCCCGTCCCCGGAATTCCGCGGGTCCGTCTTCGCTCTCCACGTGACGCTCAACATGTTTTCCTATGCGTCGTTCGCGGTGGCCTGCGCCCTCTCGATCCTCTATCTCGCGGTCGGCAGGTCGCTGAAGAACAGGGGGAGGGTGCTCGCCGGGCCCACGTCACGCCTCCCGACGCTGGGCTACCTCGAGCGGGCCACCCGAACCTCTCTTGCCGTCGGCGTCGTGACGCTCCTCTCCGGGCTCTCGTGCGGCTTCTTCTGGGCGTCGCGCGTCTGGGGAGGGCAGAACCTCCGGTGGGGACTCGATCCGAAGGTCTGGGTGGCCGTCGCGACGCTCCTTTTCTACGTCTTCATCCTTTTCCGCGCCGGCCGTGGCGCCGCGCCCGGCACGACCGCCCGGCTCTGCGTGGCCGGGTTCGTCCTCATCCTGATCTCTTACACGGCGGTCAACCTCCTCGTGACCCGCCTCCATTCCTTCACATGATTCTCGGGGGGTGCGTCGTCCGTCAGTGCGAACAGGAAGGGCCGGGGCCGCACCCCCCGGGCCCCCCTCGATGACTCTTCTGTTCGTCGGGTGGAATCACCGCGCCACTCCGCTCGAGGTGCGCGAGCGGCTGGCCTTCACGCCCGACCGGGCGCGCGAGGCGATGAGGCGGCTCTTTTCGGAGAAGATCCTGACCGAAGGGGCCATCGTCGCCACGTGCAACCGCTCGGAGGTCTATGGCCTCACCGAGCGGGAGGATGGAGAGGAGGCCGTCGCCTTGTTCGTCTCGGGGTTCCACGGGGTGGACGGCGCCGTGCTCAAGCGGTCGGCCCTCTCCGGCCGCGGCGACGAGACGGCGCGGCATCTCTTTCGGGTGGCTTCGGGCCTCGACTCGATGGTCCTCGGCGAGGCGCAGATCCTCGGCCAGCTCCGCGACGCGTACCGGCTGGCAGCCGAGGCCGGCGCCGCCCGGACCGTGACGAACCGGCTCTTCCAGTCGGCTCTCGAGTGCGGCAAACGCGTCCGGACGGAGACTCGCCTCGGCGCGAGCCCCACGTCGATTCCGGGCATCGCCCTCCTCCTCGTCGGGCGCGTCTTCGAGGAGCTGGCGGGACGGCGGATACTGGTCCTCGGCGCGGGCGAGACGGCAGAGCTGACCGCCGAGCTCCTCGTGGAGAACGGCGCGACGGACATCCGCGTATGCAACCGGTCGGCGGAGCGCGCGGCGACCCTCGCCGCCCGCGTCTCCGGCCGGACGATCGCCTGGGAGTCGCGGGTCCTCGCGGCCGGGGATTCCGATCTCCTCATCGCGGCGACGGGCGCTCCCGAGCCGGTGATCCCCGCGGCGGAGCTGGGCGCGGCGCGCCACCGGGCGCGGCGGCGGGGCCCGCTCCTGATCCTCGACCTCGCCGTCCCGCGTGACGTGGACCCGGGCGTGGACGAGCTCTCCGACGTCTACCGCTACGACGTCGACGCCCTCAACGAGCTCGCGGCGGAGAACGCGGCCGCGCGGCGCTCCGAGGTTCCGAAGGCCGAGGCGATCGTCGAAGAGTCCGTGGCGCGCTTTCGAGACTGGTACGGCGGCCTTCTGCACATCGACGTCGTGAAGGCGCTTCGGGGCCGGGCCGAGGCGATCCGGCAGCAGGAACTCGCCGCGTACCGTGCGAAGATCGCGGGGCTCGGCCCGGACGCGGAGAAGGTCGTGGACCGACTGACCGACTCCATCGTCTCGAAGATCCTCCACCACCCGACCGTCGGCCTGAAGGAGGGTAACGCCTCCGACCGCCTCGAGCGCGCCGAGGCTGTCCGGGCCCTCTTCCGGCTCGATCCCCCGGAGAAGCCGTGAGCGCGCCGCTCAGGATGGGGACACGGGCGAGCGCCCTCGCCCGCGCCCAATCGGCCGCGGCGGCAGCGGATCTGGAGGCGACGACCGGCCTGGCGGTCGAGGTCATCCTCGTCCGGACTCACGGCGACCAGCTCTCGACGGAGGGGAAGGCACCGCCGGGGGGAGACGAAGCGGGCGTCTTCGTGCGCGCGCTCGACGAGGCGCTCCTCCGTGGCGAGATCGACTTCGCGGTCCACTCGCTCAAGGACGTCCCGACCACCTCGCCGTCTGGCGTTCTCCTGGCTGCCGTCCCGCGGCGGGCCGACGTCCACGACGCCCTCGTCGTGGCGAGCGGCATGAAGGTCCAGGGCGTCGCCTCCGTGCAGGACCTCCCGCAGGGCGGCCGCGTGGCGACGTCCAGCCCGCGC
Source organism: Acidithiobacillales bacterium (assembly GCA_050258155.1). Taxonomy (GTDB): domain Bacteria; phylum Acidobacteriota; class Thermoanaerobaculia; order UBA5066; family UBA5066; genus DAOMFB01. The sequence continues at coordinate 2,173 of JBLMYG010000091.1, read as the reverse complement.
CGCGTGGCCCAGCTCCTCCGCCTCCGTCCCGACCTCTCGACGGTGGCGATGGCAGGGAACGTCGACACGCGCCTCGCCCGGCTGGAGGAGGGGCGCGCCGAAGCGCTTCTCCTCGCGTCGGCCGGGCTCGACCGGCTCGGCCGGAGTCCCGTCATCGCCCGGCGTCTCCCCCTCGAGGAGTTTCTCCCGGCGCCCGCGCAAGGCGCCCTCGCGATGGTCTGCCGCGCCGACGACGGGCGGACGTGCGAGGCGCTCGTCACGCTGGACGACCGCTCTGCCCGTTGGGCGGCCGTGGCCGAGCGCGCCTTGCTCCGGCACCTCCGCGGCGGCTGCCGCGCCCCGGTCGGAGCCTTCGCGGCACCGGGCGACGGGGTGCTCCGCCTTCGGGCACGCGTCCTCTCGCTCGACGGAAGAGAGGCGCTGGAGGGAGAGGAGACGGGGCCCTGCGCCTCGATCGGAGACGCGGAGGACGTCGGCCGCCGCCTCGCGGAGCGGCTCATCGGCTCCGGGGCGTCGCGCCTCATCGACGCCTCGCGCGCTGCGGGGCTCTGACCGACCGCTGATGGGCCGGATTCTCGTCCTCCGGTCGGGCGGCGCGGAGCTTCCGCAGGGGGCGGCGGGACCCGACGTCACCCTCCTGACGACGCACGAAATCGTTCCGATGGACGCGGGGATCGCCGAGGCGCTCGCATTCGACCCGCGTGGCGCGCGACTCATCGTCTCGTCGAGGGTCACGGCGGAGATTCTTCTAGGGGGAACGAAAGAAACTGAGGTCACAGCCCACGGCAGGAGCGCTTCGGGAGAAGCCGGCGCAGGTGCCAACAGAACCGATTTCTTCGAAAGGGGATTCAGCGAGGTCATAGCAGCGGGCGAGGAGACGGCTCGCTCCGTGAGGCAGGCCCAGTCACCTCGCGGAGATTCAACGCACGATCCGACCGCTTCGCCGCCAGCCGTTGTCGTTCCACCGCTCCCCGGCGCATCCGGGGTTCTTCATCTTCTAAGAGAATCCCCCGGCGGTCTCTCCGGCCTGCGCATCCTCTGGCCACGCGGTTCCGACGCCGACGCCGCTCCCGTCGATGAGCTGCGCCGGCTCGGAGCCGACGTCGTCGCGCCTGTCGTCTACGAGAAGCGGACGCGCCGCGTCGCCTCGCTCACCGAAGCCGAGCGGACCGCCCTCTCGGAATTCAGGGGAGGTGGCTTCGCCGCCGTGGTGGCCGGCTCGATGGCGGCGCTGGAGGCGCTTCTCTCGTGGCTGGGACACCCCGCGCCGGCGGCCCTTCCGCGGGTAAGATGGGGCGTGCTCGGCCCCGAGACGGCCCGCGCCGTGTCGGCCCGCGGCCTGCCGTCCCCGGCCGTCCCGCAGCGGGCCCGTTTCGAAGATCTGATCGACCTTCTCAGGAAGGAGCTTGCGAAAACGTCATGACCTTCCCTACGCACCGGTACCGCCGCCTCCGCCTCAGCGAGCCTCTCCGGGAGATGGTCCGCGAGACGAGCCTCGCGCCGTCCGACTTCATCGCGCCCCTCTTCGTCGTCCCCGGCGAGGGGGTCCGCCAGCCGGTTCCCTCGATGCCCGGCATCGACCGGACCTCTCCTGAGCTCGCCGCGAAGGCGTCGAAGGAGCTCTTCGCGCTCGGCGTCAGGTCCGTGATCCTCTTCGGCATTCCCGACACGAAGGACGCCCGGGGAACCTCGTCGGCCGATCCGGAGGGGCCCGTCTGCCGCGCCGTCCGCGCCATCAAAGCCGAGAGCCCGGGGACGGTCGTGATGACCGACATCTGCCTCTGCGAGTACACCGACCACGGCCACTGCGGCGTTCTCAAAGGGGAATCCGTCGACAACGACCCGACGCTCGAGATCCTCGCCGCGGAGGCGCTCGCGCACGCGAAGGCGGGGGCCGACCTCGTGGCTCCCTCGGACATGATGGACGGGCGGGTGGCGGCCATTCGGCGGAAGCTCGACGAGAGCGGGCTGACGAACGTCCCGATCCTGTCGTACGCCGCCAAGTACGCCTCGGGCTTCTACGGCCCCTTCCGCGAGGCGGCCGAGTCGACCCCTGCCTTCGGGGACCGCCGCGCCTACCAGATGGACCCGGCCAACGTCCGGGAGGCCGTCAAGGAGGTCCTGTCCGACATCGAGGAGGGGGCCGACCTCGTCATGGTCAAGCCGGCGATGG
>JBLMYG010000090.1:0-13348 GCA_050258155.1 Acidithiobacillales bacterium | reverse complement strand
CGCGTTCGCCTCGCTCCGGGGAGAGCCGGCCTCGCTCGAGGTGGCGCGGGAAGCCCTTCGAGACGTCTTCCGCAGCGACGAGCACGTCGTCTCTCCCGCTGAGATCATCCGCGCCGTCGCCACGCACTACGGTCTGAAGCCAGCCGACCTTCGAGCCCGCACCAAGCGGGGGCCGATTGTCTTTCCGCGCCAGGTGGCCATGTACATCCTGAAGGAAACGACTGATCTTTCCCTTCCAGAAATCGGGCGGCTGTTCAGCGACAAGCACCATACGACAGCTCTTCACGCCATCCGGAAGATCGCAGCTCTGCGCGACGAGGACCCTGACCTGGATCGCCTTCTTGCTGGCTTTCTTGCTCAGTTTCACTGAAGATTTCCGAGCCTTTTCCAACGATCTCAGGTTGGCGGTCAAGTCTTCCATCCGGGAGTCCGCGAGCCTAGCCTTTTTCACAGAACGTCTGTTCTACAAAAGCTACCTATATATTAAACTAAGTTATTTAAAATAAATAACTTACACAGTAATTCTCGAACTTCACCGTACGACGACTACGACTTCGGTTCTAAGCCTTTCCAATGCTAAGATTTGAACCGTAAAGGAGCCGACGTGGAGCTCAGCCTGCCGGCAGCCATCTTCGAGCGTGAACTGGGTCTCCTCCAGGGAGTCGTGGAGCGTCGCACGACGCATCAGATCCTCGGCAACGTCCTACTTGAAGCGGGGGGCTCCAGGCTGACGCTGACCGCCACCGACCTCGATACGACGTTCGTTTCGGAGATCGAGGTGGCGAGCATCAAGAGCGGAGGTGCGGTGACGGTCCCTGCACGCCGCCTCTACGACGTTCTGCGAGATCTTCCGCCGGCTGCAGAGATCGGCCTGAAGGTTCTCGAGAACCATCATGTCGTCATCTCCTGCAGGGACCCGAAGATCCGGATCCGCTTGAACGGTCTGCCAGCTACGGACTACCCGACGCGGCCGGAGGCCAAAGATGGCCCGACACTTGTCCTCGGTTTCGGCACCTTGCGGCGCATGGTCGAAAAGGTACGGTTTGCCGTGTCGACCGAGGAGATGAGGCTGCAGCTGCAGGGAGCGCTTCTGAGAACGAAGCCCGGGGGAACGGTGGAGATGGTCGCCACGGATGGCCACCGGCTTGCACTCGTCGAGGTCGAGGGGGTCACGGCCGATGTCAGCTTCGACGGAGTTCTCGTCTCGAAGAAGATCCTGGATGAACTCGGCAAGCTCGACGTGCCCGAAGAGACGTCCGTGAGCATCGTCCGCGGGCCGAATCACCTCGGCTTCCAGGTTGGGTCGCGCCGCCTCTACGCCAAGCTCGATGAACGACGTTTCCCCGACTACGAGAAAGTGATCAGCAAGGAGAACGAAAAGAAGGCGACGGTCTCGCGGGAGGACCTTCTCGGGGCCGTCCGGCGAATCGCGCTCCTCTCGGGAGACCGGACAAAGGCCGTGAGCCTGGGATTCGGACCCGGCCAGCTTCTCGTCTCCTCGGAGAGCCAGGATGTGGGCGACGGGAGCCAGGAAGTGGCTGCCTCGTTCGATCAGACACCATTGACGCTGCGGCTGAACGCCCGCTATCTCGAGCAGTTTCTGGAGGCCGCCGAGACGAAAGAAGTCCAGCTCTTCGTCAAGGACGAGCAGGCGCAATGCCAGGGCCGGCCTGGCGAGCCCCTAGCGGGCATCCGGACGTATCTCTACGTCGTGATGCCGATGAGGATGTAGCGGCCGTTCGTGGAGATCATCACGCTCACCCCCGAGGGATTCCGGAACCTCTCCGGAGTCCGGATCGAGTTTCACTCTCGTCTTAACCTGGTCGTCGGAGAGAACGGACAGGGAAAGACGAATCTTCTCGAGGCGCTCGCCCTCGTGACGGGACGGGCCTCGTTCCGGACGGCTGCGCTCGAGGAGGTCCTGGCGGCCGGGACCTCACGCGGTGCGGTGACGGCGAGGATCCGCCGGAGCGAAGCCCCGCCAGCCGATCGGGATGGCCACCTCGCCATCCGGCTGGCGGCTGGCAGCCGCGAGCAGTTCTGGAACGGAGAGCGGATCTCGCGCCTGCGCGCAAGTCGGACGGCCGCCGCTGTCTTCCTCACGGCGCAGGATCTCTCGCGCTACACCGGCTCCGCGGCCGACCGACGCCGGGCGGTCGACCGCGTCGCCCTTGCGCTGGATCCCGAGTCGGGACGCGATCTCGCCGTCTACGAGAGGGCCCGCGCAGCGAAGACCCGGCTCCTCGCGACGAAGGGGCGGTTCGATGCCGACGAGCTCGCCGTCTACGAGGAGGCGATGGCACGAGCCGGAGGCCGCGTTGCAGCTGCTCGGCGGCGGGCTGTCGGGGCGCTCGGCCACCTCCTCGCCCGGAACGCTGCACGGCTCCGCTCCCCGTTCTCGGATCTCCGGCTCGAGCTGGTGAGCGACCTGCCGGGCGAAGGAACGGCAGAGCAGTTCGCCGAGGCGCTCCGGGCGGAGATGGGACGGCGGGCTTCCGAGGAGCGTCGGGCCGGCCGGTGCCTCGCCGGCCCCCATCGGGACGACGCGCTCCTGAAGAGCAGCGGGGCGCCGGTCGGCGCGCGGGCCTCGTCGGGGGAGAACCGGACGCTGGTCCTGGCCTGGACGCTTGCCGAGATGACGCTGGTGGGGGAAGCGGTGGGGACGGCTCCCGCCCTTGCCTTCGATGACTTCGACTCGGAATGGGATCCGACCGTCCTTGCCGCCTTCGCCGAGGCGCTACCTGAAGATGCGCAAATCTTCCTGACGTCCGCGCGGCCGGACGCCGTCCGAGGCCTGCCGCTGCCGGCGGGGGTCCTGTTTCGGATGTCGCTCGGCCGGGTCTCGCGTGAGGGAATCCTCGGCGCCGGTCGGGGTGCGAGCCTGCGGGCCCGTTCGGGGAAGTGATGAAGGACACGGGGGGAGCAGGGACGCCGGCCGGAGTCGAGAGCGGGGCGGACGGACGGCCGACCGCCGGCGAGAGCTACGGAACCGAGTCGATCAAGCTTCTGAAGGGGCTCGAGGCTGTCCGGAAGCGCCCCGGGATGTACATCGGCAACACCGACGACATCACGGGCCTGCACCACATGGTCACCGAGCTCGTCGACAACGCCATCGACGAGGCGCAGGCCGGTTATTGTGACCACGTCGTCGTGACGGTTCACGCCGACAACGCCGTGACGGTGGAAGACAACGGGCGTGGCATCCCCGTCGGGCCGCACCCGGTCCACCAGCGGGAGACGCTCGAGATCATCCTGACGGACCTCCATTCGGGCGGCAAGTTCGACGACAACGCCTACAAGGTCTCGGGAGGCCTTCACGGCGTCGGCCTGTCGGTCGTGAATGCCCTGGCCGAGACGCTCCTCGTGGAAGTGAAGCGGGAGGGAAAGGTCTGGCAGCAGCGGTACGCCCGGGGCGTTCCGCAGGAGCCGATCCACGAGGTCGGCCGGACGGCGAAAACGGGAACGCGCATCACGTACCACGCCGACCCGGAGGTCTTCAGCGTCGCGTCGTACAACTTCGACGCCCTCTCGCAGAGGCTCCGGGAGCTCGCATTTCTCAACCCGGGCGTCACGATCGACGTCGTGGACGAACGGGACGAAAAGGGGCCGAAGCGCCACACGTTCCGCTACGACGGCGGCATCCGCTCCTTCGTCGAGCACCTGAACAAGAACAAGGAGCCGCTCCACGACGCGGTCATCACCTTCTCCGACGTGAAGGACGCCACGGGCGAAGCCGCCGCCGACGCCAAGAACGAGCGCCTCGACGTGGCGCTCCAGTGGAATAACGGCTACCTCGAGCAGATCTTCTGCTTCACGAACACGATCTCGAACAAAGACGGCGGGACGCACCTCGAGGGGCTGAAGGCGGCCCTGACCCGGGCCATCCAGCGGTACGCGGAGGCCAACCAGCTGACGAAGAACCTGAAGGACACGACGCTCGCCGGCGACGACTGCCGCGAGGGGCTGACCGCCGTCGTCTCGCTCAAGATCCGGGATCCGAAGTTCTCGTCGCAGACCAAGGAGAAGCTCGTCTCGCAGGAGGCTAAGACCTGGGTCCAGACGGTGACGTACGAGAGGCTCTCCAGCTTCTTCGAGGAGAACCCGAAGGTCGCCCGGCGGATCATCGACAAGATCGTCGAGGCGGCGCGGGCGCGCGAGGCGGCGCGGAAGGCCCGGGAGCTCGTCCGCCGAAAGGGGGCCCTCGACGGCGCCGGGCTTCCGGGCAAGCTGGCCGACTGCCAGGAGGCCGATCCGTCGCTCTCAGAACTCTACATCGTCGAGGGGGACTCGGCCGGAGGCTCGGCCAAGCAGGGGCGCGACCGCCGGACGCAGGCGGTCTTGCCGCTCAAGGGAAAGATCCTGAACGTGGAGAAGGCACGCTTCGACAAGATGCTCGCCTTCGCCGAGATCCGGTCGCTCATCCTTGCCCTCGGCGCCGGCATCGGGGAGGAGTTCGAGGCGGACAAGCTCCGCTACCACCACATCATCCTGATGACCGACGCCGACGTGGACGGTTCGCACATCCGGACGCTCCTCCTGACCTTCTTCTTCCGCCAGATGCGGGCCGCCATCGAGCGGGGTTACCTCTACATCGCCCAGCCCCCCCTCTACAAGGTCGCCGAGGGGAAAAAGGAGTCGTTCCTCAAGGACGACAAGGAGTACGCGCGGTTCCTCCTGGCCCGGATCGGCGACGACCGGACGCTCGTCGCGGAGACGACGGAGAAGAGCGCACGGGGCGCTGCGCTCACGACCCTCGTGACGGAGATGCAGGACTGGCGGCACCTGACGTCCCGCCTCGCGGCACGCGGCTTCCCGGAGGCGCTCGTCCGGACGCTCGTCCGCGAGGGGCTCGCCGAGCCGGCGGCGCTCGGGGACCGCGACCGGCTGGAACGGGCCGCGCAGCACCTCGCGGCGGTCGTGGAGTCGTTCGCGATCCAGCCCGACGAGGAGCACGGCGGGTTCGCCCTTCACGTCGCCCAGGAGGTCAACGGCGTGGCGAAGAAGGGGGTCGTGGACGCCGCCTTCCTCGGCGGGTGGGAGATGAAGAGGGCGTGCGAGCTCGCCCGCGTGCTCGAAGGCTTCCTCGACGGGCCCTACCGCCTGAAGGTGAACGGAGACGAGAGGGCAGCGGCGACCGCTGGCGAGGCGGTGGACGCCGTCCTCGAGAGCGCGAAGAAGGGACTCGTCGTCAGCCGGTACAAGGGGCTCGGGGAGATGAACCCGGAGACCCTCTGGCAGACGACGATGAATCCCGCCACCCGGCGGCTCCTGCAGGTTCGGGTCGAGGACGCCGTCGAGGCCGACGAGATCTTCACGATCCTGATGGGCGACGCCGTGGAGCCGCGGCGCAGCTTCATCGAGACGAACGCCCTGAACGTCAGCAATTTGGACATCTGAGCGAAGAGGACTCGTTGGATTCTGTGTTGTCATCTGATATGCGGCGGCCGCTGATGCGGCCGCCGATCGAAGGAATCTCTCTCCGGGTCGCGTGATGGACACTCCCGAAAAGCCCCCCGTGGCCGACGCGGGCGAGAAGGTGCCGGTCTCCATCGAGGAGGAGATCCGGAGGAGTTACCTCGACTACGCCATGTCGGTCATCGTGGGGCGGGCTCTTCCGGACGTCCGCGACGGCCTGAAGCCGGTCCACCGGCGCGTCCTGTACGGAATGTGGGAGCAGGGGAACCGTTCGGGGCGGCCGTACAAGAAGTCGGCCCGCCTCGTCGGGGACGTGATGGGAAAGTACCACCCGCACGGCGACGCCGCCATCTACGACACCATCGTCCGGATGGCGCAGGACTTCTCCATGCGCGAGACCCTCGTCGACGGCCAGGGAAACTTCGGCTCGGTCGACGGCGACCCGGCGGCGGCGATGCGGTACACCGAGGTCCGTCTGACGCGGCTCGCCGAGGAGATGCTCGGGGATGACATCGACAAGGAGACGGTCGACTGGACGCTGAACTACGACGCCTCGCTCCAGGAGCCGACCGTCCTTCCGTGCGGCTTTCCGAACCTCCTCGTGAACGGGGCCGAGGGCATCGCCGTCGGGATGGCGACGAAGATCCCGCCGCACAACCTCGCCGAGGCGTGCGACGCCGCGATCCTCCTTCTGGAAGAGCCGATGACTCCGCTGGCGGAGCTCCTCGTCGCTCTCCCCGGGCCCGACTTTCCGACGGGTGGGATCATCCTCGGCCAGCAGGGGATCGCCGACGCCTACCGGACGGGGCGCGGCATCCTCCAGGTGCGGGGACGGGCCGCGATCGAGAAGGCCAAGAAGGGGGACAAGGAGTCGATCGTCGTCACGGAGATCCCCTTCCAGGTGAACAAGGCGCGCCTCATCGAGCAGATCGCCGAGCTCGTCAACGAGAAGAGGATCGACGGGATCTCCGCCATCCGCGACGAGTCGGATCGTGAGGGGATGCGCATCGTCATCGACCTGAAGCGCGACGCCGTGGCGCAGGTCGTCCTGAACCAGCTCTTCGCCCTGACGCCGCTCCAGTCGTCCTTCGGGGTCATCTTCCTCGCGATCGTGGATGGCCAGCCGCGCGTTCTGCCCCTTCGCGAACTGCTCCGGCACTTCCTCGACCACCGGCGGCAGGTCGTCGTCCGGCGGACGAGGTTCGACCTGAAGAAGGCGGAGGAGCGGGCGCACCTTCTCCTCGGGCTCGCCCTCGCCCTCGCCGACATCGACCGTGTCATCGCCATCATCCGCGGCTCGAGGGACCCCGCCGAGGCGAAGGAGCGCCTCCTCTCGGAGGTCGCTTTCGAGAAAGAAGCCCTCGAGAGGTTCCTCGGCGTGGCCGCGCTCGACCTGACGGGCGCCGCCCGCCTCGAGGAAGGGCGCCTCATGCTCGACGCCGTGCAGGCGCAGGCGATCCTCGAGATGCGTCTCCAGCGCCTCACGGGACTCGAGCGCGACAAGATCGTCGCCGAGTACCGCGAGGTCCTCGCGGCGATCGCCGAACTCCGCGACGTCCTCGCACGCTCCGAGCGCGTCACGGCGATCCTTCGGACGGAGCTGGAGGAGATCCGCTCGCGGTTCGGGAACCCGCGGCGAACGGAGATCGCCGCCGAGGGAGGCGAGCTCGACCTCGAGGACCTGATCGCCGAGGAAGAGGTCGTCCTGACCGTCACGCACGGCGGCTACGCGAAGCGCTCGCCGCTCTCCCTTTACCGGGCCCAGAGACGGGGCGGGAAGGGGCGAACCGGTGCGGCGACCAGGGAGGAGGACGTCGTCGAGCACCTCTTCGTCGCCTCGACGCACGACTATCTCCTCGTCTTCACGAACCGAGGGCGCGTCCACTGGGTCAAGGCCTACGATCTCCCCTCGCTCTCGCCGGCCGCGCGCGGAAAGGCGCTGGTGAACCTCATCCCGCTCGCCGAGGGGGAGCGCGTTGCCGCGCTCGCGACGACCCGGACCTTCCCCGACGATCGCTACCTCCTCTTCGCGACGCGGAGCGGGCTCGTCAAGAAGACGGTCCTCTCCGCTTACGGAAACCCCCGCGCAACCGGGATCATCGCCATCAACCTCGACGAGGGGGACGAGCTCCTCTCCGCCCGGATCACCGACGGGGGCCGGCTCGTCTTCCTCGGCACCCGCGGCGGGATGGGAATCAAGTTCTCCGAGACCGACGTCCGACCGACGGGGCGCGCCACGACCGGGGTGAAGGGGATCGAGCTCCGGGAGGAGGACGTCGTCGTCGAGATGGATCTCGTCGAGGAGACCGACACGCTCCTCGCCGTCACCGAGCGGGGCTACGGAAAGCGGACCGACGTCGCGGAGTACCGCCTCCAGGGGCGGGGCGGCACCGGCGTCATCAACGTGAGGGTGACCGACAAGAACGGGCCCGTCGTCGGAATCCGCTCGGTGACCGACGCCGACCACCTTCTCCTGATCACCGAGCAGGGGATCCTGATCCGGCTCGCCACGAGCGACGTGCGCGAGACCGGGCGCGCCGCCCAGGGGGTCCGGCTGATCGATCTGGCGGAAGGGGACCGCGTCGTGGCCGTGGCGAAGCTCGCCGAGCGCGACGAGGAGAACGGCGCCGCCCCGGCGGGAGCCGCGGCGCCGCCGGGAGAAACCGGGTAGAGTCCGCGCCCCGGAGGGACGATGCGATTCTTTCTCGACACCGCCGACCCCGACGAAGCCCGCCGCGTCCGCGACTGGGGGCTGCTCGACGGTGCGCTGGTCCGCCCCGACGCCGCTCTCGGCGCGGGAAAGGAGTACCGGCGGCTCCTCGCCGACGTGGCGCAGGTCGCCGACGGCCCGGTCCTCGCCACCGTCTCGGCCGGAGACGCCAAGGCGATGTACAAGGAGGGGCGGGAGCTTCACAAGCTCGGCAAGGCGGTCGTCATCCGGGTTCCGATGTCGCGCGAGGGGCTCCGCGTCGTTCGCCTCCTCGCCGACGACCAGATCGCCACCGATGTGGGGCTCGTCTTCACGGCGGGACAAGCCCTCCTCGCCGCCCGCGCCGGAAGCGCCTATGTGTCGCCCTCGGTCGGCGACCTCGACGACGCGGGTCAGATCGGAATGGACGTCGTCGAGGCGATCGTCCGCGTCTACGACAACTACGGTCTGCAGACCCAGATCGCCGTGCAGGGGATCCAGAGCCCTCTCCAGCTCCTCGACGCCGCCATGACGGGCGCCGACGTGGCGACGCTCCCGTTCTCCGTCCTCGACAAGCTCTTCGACCATCCGTTGACGCAGAAGGGGATCGCGAGCCTGCGGATGTCTCTGCCTGACGGGCCACGGAGGATTCATTGATGGCGCGTTCCCGCGAGCGCGCCGTCGACCTGTCGCACCGGATGGTCGAGCGGCTGGCCGGCACCGCTTCCCTCTCCCTGGTCGGAGAGCGCGAATACGTCCGGAACCACCTCCTGAGGGCCCTCCTGGAGTGGGACCGCGAAAACGGCCGGATCGAGGTGGAGGTGCGGGCGAAGATCCTGGCGCGGCCCCGAAAGCCGGCCGAGGGGTCGCGGGAATGGGACCTGCTCTTCGCCGAGGAGATGGAGCGCGCTTATGTCGCCCTCGCCGCCCGGGGCGGCTGAGCCGTCGCCGGCCGCTCCCCGGGCAGTCTTGGTTGGCATGAGTTTGATTATCGCTTGAACTTGGTCTAGGCCAAGCTCTAAGCTTTCGTCGATGGACGGAGCGCGTGTCTTCCGGAGCCGGGCGGCCGGGGGGGCGCGCGTCCCTCTCTACCGGACCATCGCGGACTCCATCATCCGGGACATCCGAAGGAGCCGCTTCGTCGAGGGAGAGCGCCTCGCCGCCTCGCGGGATCTCGCGCGGACCTTCGAGGTGAACCGGGCCACCGTCCACCAGGCGCTTCAGGTCCTGAAGCGGGAAGGGTGGATCGAGACGAATCGGGGGGGAGGGACGCGGGTGGCGGCGCGCAGCGCGGCGGCGCCGCGGCTCGCCCCGGCGCCCGTCTGGGACAGGATCGCCTCCTCGCTCCTCTCCCGGATTCTCGTGGAGCGGCCTCCTGTGGAGGCGGGACCGAAAGGGGCCCTCGATCTGTCGCGCCTCGCCCCCGACGAGCGCGACTTCCCGGCCGAGGCGTTCGCGTCCCTCCTCGCGGAGGTGGCCCGGGACGGCGCGCTCCTCGCGTACGGCTCGCCGTTCGGTTACCGGCCCCTCCGCGAGTCGATCGCCGGACGGCTGCTGCGGCGGGGGATCCCCGCCGACCCGGACGGGACCCTGATCGTGAACGGGGCCCAGCAGGGGCTCGACCTGATCACCCGCGCTCTCGTCGACCCGGGCGATCCGGTGGCCGTGGAGGTCCCGAGCTATTCGCTGGCGCTCTCGCTCTTCCGGGCCCACCGGGCCCGCCTCCTCGGCGTTCCTCTCGAGGCGGGGGGGCCGGAAAGGGAAGCCCTCGCGCGCGCACTCGCCGGGCGGCCCAAGTTTCTCTACACGATTCCGGACTTTCACAACCCGACGGGGATCCTCTTCGCACCCCGCCGCCGGGCCGAGCTCGTCGAGGCGGCGTCCGCCGCGGGCGTCCTCGTCGTGGAGGACGCGTTCGACGCAGACCTTCTCGTGGAAGGGGAGCTGCCGCCGCCTCTCGCCGCGCTGGCGCCGGCCCACGTCGTCCATCTGGGGACGCTCTCGAAGGCTCTCTTTCCCGGCGCCAGGGTCGGCTGGATCTCGGGCCCCAAGGAGTTCGTTCACCGGCTCGCCGCTCTCAAGCGGGTCGGCGAGCTGACGTCGCCTCTCGTCCTCCAGGCCGCGCTCAACCTCTTCCTCGCCCGGGGGGAGTACGACCGGCATCTGGCCCGGACGCGGGCCCGCCTGAAAGGGCGGCTCGCCCTCGCCCACCGCGTCATCCGGGAGCGTTTCCCCGCCGGGACCCGTTCCGAGCGCCCGTCCGGGGGCTGGGTCCTCTGGGTCGAGCTGCCGCCGGGGGTCTCTGGGCGGGCTCTCGCCGCGGCGGCGCGGGAGAAGGGGGTCCTCGTCTCGCCCGGCGCCGAATTCCGGGCCGATCAGGCGGACGTCCCGGCCCTTCGAGTCTCCGTGGCGCGTGGAACGGCGGCCGATCTCGAGCGGGCGCTCACGATCGTAGCCACCTGCGCCCGCTCGCTCGCCCGGAAAGAGGCGCGCCGGGCACCGGTCGGGGCGCGCGAGGACGAGGAAGCCGCGCTCATCCGCATTTGAAAGGGACGATCGCCGCAAGGAAAGGACAGCGACACATGGCAACGAACATCGACCTCCGCACCCCGTTCTCCTCCGACGCCTTCCGCGTGAAGGTGGGCCTCGCCGAGATGCTGAAGGGGGGCGTCATCATGGACGTCGTCGACGCCGATCAGGCGAAGATCGCCGAGGACGCGGGCGCGGCCGCCGTCATGGCGCTCGAGCGCGTCCCCGCCGACATCCGCCGCGACGGCGGGGTGGCGCGGATGTCGCCGGTCGCGAAGATCCGCGAGATCCAGGAAGCGGTCTCGATCCCTGTGATGGCCAAGTGCCGGATCGGACACATCGCCGAGGCGCGGATCCTCGAGGCGCTCGAGGTCGACTTCGTCGACGAGTCAGAGGTCCTGACGCCGGCCGACGAGGAGAACCACGTCTACAAGCACGAATTCAAGGTTCCCTTCGTCTGCGGCTGCCGGAACCTCGGCGAGGCGCTCCGCCGGATCGGCGAGGGGGCCGCCATGATCCGGACGAAGGGGGAGGCCGGGACGGGCGACATCGTCCACGCCGTGAAGCACCTTCGCGAGGTGACCCGGCAGATGAAGGCCCTCACGCTCCTCGCCAAGGACGAGTGGATGGCGGCTGCGAAGGGCCTCGGAGCCCCGTTCGAGCTCGTCGTCTTCGTGGCCGAGCATGGGCGGCTTCCCGTTCCCAACTTCGCGGCCGGCGGGATCGCGACGCCGGCCGACGCGGCCCTCTGCCGTCTCCTCGGCGCGGAGGCCGTGTTCGTCGGCTCCGGCATCTTCAAGTCGGACGACCCGGCCCGCCGGGCCCGCGCCATCGTCGAGGCGACGACGCACTTTTCGGACTGGGATCGCGTGGTGAAGGCCTCCGAGGCGCTCGGCGAGGGAATGAAGGGGATCGAGGCGGCGAAGCTGTCCGAGGCCGAGCGGCTCCAGACGCGTGGCTGGTGACATGTCGGTCGCAGTGCTCGCTTTGCAGGGGGACTTCGAGGCGCACGGAGCCGTGCTCGCGTCCGCCGGGGCCGCGTGGCACGAGGCGCGGACGGCGGACGAGGTTCTCGCCGGCAGCGCGCTCGTGATTCCCGGCGGCGAGTCGATGACCTTCCGGAAGCTGATGGAGGGGACCGGCATCGGGGAAGCGATCCGGCAGGTGGCGCGAAGAGGAGATCCGATTCTCGGGACGTGCGCCGGCGCGATCCTCCTCGCACGGACGATCCTCAACCCGCCGGGCGAGGGGCTCGGCCTTCTCGACGCGACCGTCCTACGGAACGCATACGGCCGGCAGCTCGACTCTGCCGTCGTCCGCCTGACCGACCTCGACGCGCGCGTCCTCGGCGAGTGGCCCCTCGAGGCCGTCTTCATCAGGGCCCCCCGCTTCCGGAGCGTCGGGCCTTCGGTCGCCGTCCTCGCCCGGCGCGACTCCGACCCCGTCCTCGTCCGGCAGGAAAATCTCCTTGCCGCGACGTTTCATCCCGAGCTGGGTGACGACCGCCGCGTGATCGACCTCTTCCTCTCCCTCTCCACGAAGGAGGCGAAGGCGCGGGCGGCTCGGGGCTAGAAGGAGAACTCCTCGCCGTCGGCGAGGATCCTGAGCCGCGGCTCGCCGAGGGCGGCGATCTCTCGCGCGATCGCGTCGAGTCTCGGCGGCTTCATGTGGTAGAGGAGGACCGGGACGCCGGGCGGCATCTTCCCGAGCTCGGCCTTCAGGGTGGCGGGCGTCAGGTGCTGAGAGATCTCCGCGATCTCGCGCATCCCGTCCGGGAAGGAGCATTCGGCGAAGACCGCCCTCACGTCCTTCAGGCGGCGGGCCGCCGCCCAGATCGCTTCGGTCGGGCCGGTATCGCCCGAAAAGACGACGGTGCCGCTCCCGTCGGAGACGAGGTAGCCGCACGCGGGAACGACGTGCGAGACGGGGATGGCCGTGACGGTCAGGCCGTTCACGGGCTCCGGGGCGTTCCAGGCGAAGGTCCGAAAGGAGACGGTCGGCACGTCCCGGTCCGGAAGGCGGGAGAAGTCGGGCCAGACGTCGCCGTTGAAGAGGTGACGCCGGAGGGAGGCGATGACCTCCGCGGGGGCCGCGACCTCGATCGGCGGGCGCGCCCGGCCGTAGACGTTCTCGACGAGGAAGGGGAGGGCCGCCACGTGGTCGAGATGCGAATGCGTCACGATCACGCCGCGGACGCGATCCTGCTCCTCGAGAGACAGCGCCTCGGTCACGGCGCCGGCGTCGAGGCAGATGGCGCCGTTCAGCAGGAACGAGGTCTGGCGGTGGCCGGGCGAAGAGCCGCCGTGGGCCCCGAGGACGCGGATGTGCACGGTCACGGGATTATGACCCGCCGGCCGGGCCGGGGGCTGCGGAAGCCGTGACCTCCCTCACCGGGAGGGCGTCAGAACGTCGGGTAGCCGATGGAGAAGAGGAACTTCATTCCGCTGTAGCAGTAGTACCCCTGGAACCTCTGGTTGCACCAGGGGCTCTGATCCGAGTTCCACTGCCAGGCGAAGTCGAAGTTGAGGGGGAGGCCGAGGAGGTAAAGCGAGAGGCCGGCCCCATAGTCCGCTAGGGCGTCCTCGAGGGTGTGCGTCTGTCCGTTCCAGAACTGGAACGGCTGGTCTTTGTACCAGGAGCCTCCGATGTCGAAGAAGGCCCGTCCCCGGATCCCGCCGAACTGCATGAACGGGAAGACGAGCGCGTCGATCAGCG
>JBLMYG010000089.1:0-10645 GCA_050258155.1 Acidithiobacillales bacterium | reverse complement strand
TATCAATCCGACCTGGTACATCTGGTGGTTCCAGGCCGGTACCACCGTTGACTTCTCAAAGTCGTATTACGCCTCGGCCGCGACGCTCTCGTCGATCACCGTCACTCTGGCGGCCCCCGGCTCGTACGCCGTAGGGGTTCAGATATACGCGACGGATCCTTCAAGACCTCCAGGACAACAACTGGTCTATCCGAGGTGTCAAATACCCGTCGTAGTCGTCTCCTGCGAGAGGCCGGGCGAGTTCTGCACGGTCACGCAGGGGTTCTGGGGCTCTGCAGCGAGCGGACAGGGCAAGTTCAACGGCGTCCTGGCCAGCGATCTTCTCTCATGTCTCATGGGAGACCCCCTCACCGTCGGCGTCCCGGGGACCCGGTCGCTGACCATCAACGACGCAGCCTGCATCATGTCCCGGCTCCCCGGAAGCGGCACGCCGGCAGCTCTGCCCGACTTTGCCTCCCTGGGCAGTCCCGACCGCACGATCAGCGGCTCTGCCTGCGAGACGACCAGTCCTTCGATCCCGCTGAACAAGTTCGGACGGTTCAATAACACCCTCCTCGGCCAGACGATCACTCTGGCCCTGAACCTGAGGATGGACGGTGCTCTGGGTGGCTACGTCCTTCCGGCTTCGATCACGACCGTCCCGGCGCTTCCGGGACCGGACGGAGTGGTCGGCGAGCCGCTCGAGTGCGTCAGCGGCGGCGCGGATCCGAACGACGACAGCGCCAACCTGGATCCGCTCACCTGCAACGCCGTCACTCGGACGATCCCGAGCAGTCTCGTCGGGCTCACGGTCAATCAGCTTCTGGACCTGGCGAACCAGGCGCTCGCCGGCATCGACACGGGGTTCTCGCTGTCCGACATCAACGCTGCGGTCAGCGCCGTCAACGAGGCCTTCGACAAGTGCCGGTTCCTGGAACCGGACGGGTGCCCCCCGCCGCTCTCCTGAGGAGTCCAGACGAGAACCAGGCCATCGGCTTCTGACCCATTCGCCCTGAGCCGGGCGTCCTGAAAGGCTCGACGCCGCCCCTCGCGGGGCGGCGTCACCGTTTTAGGGGCCTCCGCCGAAGAGTCGGGACGGCGAAAGTTCCGAGGACGAACAAGCTCACCTTGCCGGTTAGACTCAGTCTCACGGTGACGCCGCTCCGATGACTCTCGCCCCTGGCACGAAGCTTGGCCCCTACGAAATCAACTCTCCGCTTGGAGCCGGGGGGATGGGGGAGGTGTACCGGGCGCGCGACGCGCGACTCGGCCGAGAGGTTGCGGTCAAGATTTTGCCGGAAGATTTTCTGGAAGATGAAGATCGAAGAAAGCGCTTTGAACGCGAGGCTCGCGTCCTCGCGACTCTCAATCATCCAGGAATCGGGGCGATCTACTCCTTCGAAGAGATCCCGGGTTCCTCCCTCTCATCGTCTTCCTCCTCGTCGCGTCACGTCCTTGTGATGGAGCTCGTCGAAGGCGAGGACCTCGGGCAGCGGCTCCTCTCCGGTCCGCTCTCCCTCGAAGAATCTCTTTCCGTCGCCCGGCAGATCGCCGAGGCGCTGGAGGCGGCGCACGAGAAGGGGATCGTCCACCGCGACCTGAAGCCGGCCAATGTGAAGGTGACGGAGGGCGGGAAGGTCAAGCTCCTCGACTTCGGCCTGGCGAAGGCCTTCGAGGGCGAGGGGAACCCTTCGAAAGGGGGCTCGGGCGGAGGCGTGACGGCGTCGCCGACGCTGACGGCGCGGGCCACGGCGGCGGGGGTGATCCTCGGGACGGCGGCGTACATGAGTCCAGAGCAGGCGCGTGGGAAGTCCGTCGACAAGCGGACGGACGTCTGGGCCTTCGGCTGCGTGTTCTACGAGATGCTGACGGGAAGGCGGGCCTTCGAAGGGGAGACGGTCAGCGACACGCTGGCGGCGATCCTGACGAAGGAGCCGGACTGGGGCGCGCTTCGCGCACCGATTTCTTCGAAGGTGAGAGAGCTGGTCCGCCGCTGCCTCCAGCGAGACGCGAGGCAGCGCCTTCGTGACATCGGGGACGCGCGAATCGTCCTCGAGGAGGAGATGGCCGCCGCGGCCTCGGTCGCGGGTGCCGGCGGCGCCTCTGCTGCGAGCCCGGCCCCATTGCCCTTCGAAGGATCACAAGCCGCGCCAGGTCCCACTTTTGGTCGCGGCGCCACTGCCGTACGAGAGGGTGGGAGCAGAAGGGTTCTCCATTTCTCCTGGGCGATCGCGGGCGCGATCGCGGTTGCTGCGGGTGTCGTTGGGGTCCTCGCGCTGCGCGCTCGCGCGCCGTCTGCTCCCCGCTTCCGCCAGATCACGTATCACCGTGGAACGATCGAGTCCGCGCGGTTTTCACCGGACGGGCAGACGGTCGTCTTTGGATCGACGCGTCGGGACGAGCCCCTGCGCATTTACTCCGCCCGCCTCGATTCGATCGAATACCGCCCGCTCGATCTCCCGGCCGGCGCCACCGTGGTCGGCGTCTCGCGGACCGGCGAGATGGCGCTCCTTCTCCACTGCGCCCACTACGGATACTGGATGCGGAAGGGAACCCTCGCGCGCGTCGCGCTCGGCGGGGGCGCGCCCCGGGAGATTCTGGAGAACGTCGCCGACGCGGACATCTCTCCGGACGGGAAGGACTTCGCCGTGGTCCGGGAGGTCGGCCGGCTCCAGCGGCTCGAGTATCCGATCGGGAAGCTTGTTCTTGAGACGGCGGGCTGGGTGAGCAGCCCTCGCATCTCTCCGGACGGGAAGCAAGTCGCCTTCCTCGAGCACCCGGTCTACGGGAGCGACTCGGGCTACGTCAGCCTCGCTCCGGCCGGCGGACGCCCTGAGCGGGTCAGCGGCGGCTGGTCGGCCGCGCAGGGACTCGCCTGGTCGCGTGAGGGCGAGGAGATCTGGGTCACCGTGGCCCAGGAGACGGAGGAACAGTTCAGCAACGGAGTCCGGCACCAGCTCTGGGCTATCCGTCCGGGCGTAAAGCCCCGGCTCGTGTACGGGCCTCCGATGAGCCTCTGCATCCACGACGTCTCGGCGACGGGTGCCGTCCTCCTTTCGGGCGAAGACCGCCGCGGCGAGGTCGGAGGGCTCCTCAAGGGCGAGACGAAGGAACGAGACTTCTCCACGTGGAGCGACGAGGTCGTGGGCGGGATCTCGGAGGATGGATCGGTGTTTGTCGGGATCGAGCAGAGCGCCCCGGGCGCGGGTCTGGACCCGATCCTCTACTACCGGCGTGCCGGCGAATCGTCTCCTGTGCGGCTCGGGACAGGATCCGCCATCGGCATCTCTCCGGACGGGCACTGGGTCCTGAGCCGGACGGCAGGGCCCGGAGGCGCTTTCGCCCTCTCGCTGGTCCCGACCGGCCCCGGTGAGCCGCGCCCTCTTCCGATCGGCAACATCCGGCCGCGGGCGGTCCTTCACGAGCCGGCGCACTGGTCGCTCGACGGCCGGAGGATCCTCTTTTCCGGAGAGGAACCGGGACGCCCGGCACGGCTGTTCCTCCTCGACGTCGACGGAGGGGCGCCGCGTCCCGCCACGCCGGAAGGGATCAGCCAGGGTGTCCTCTCGCCCGACGGGAACTCCGTCGCGGCGCTCGACGCCGCCGGGAAGATGCTCGTCTTTGCCGTGTCGGGCGGTCCGCCGGCCGAGGTGCGCGGCGCTCTCCCGGACGAATTTCCGCTCGAGTGGGAAGCGGACGGCACGGCTCTGTTCGTCTGGGACCGGAAGTGGCCGGCGCGTATCTACCGTCTGGAACTGAGCACCGGACACAGGACCCTCTGGAAGGAACTGGCCCCCGATCCGGTGGGGCTGATGTACGGCGACGTGATTCTGACGCACGACGGGCGGCACTACGTTTACCGCCTCCGGCGCGTTTTCTCGGAACTCAACGTCGCCGAGGGGCTCCGATGACGCTGGCCGTGGGCACGCGGCTGGGGCCTTACGAGATTCAGGCGCCCCTCGGTGCGGGCGGCATGGGGGAGGTCTACAGGGCCCGCGACGCGCGCCTCGACCGGACGGTGGCGCTTAAGGTTCTGCCGGAAGAATTCTTCGAGGACGAAGAACGGAGAACCCGCTTCGAGCGAGAGGCGAAGGTTCTCGCCAGCTTGAACCATCCGGGCATCGCCGCCATCTACTCATTCGAAGAAATCCCCGGTTCTCCACTCTCCTCGACGTCCTCGTCGACGCGGCACCTGCTCGTCATGGAGCTGGTCGAGGGCGAGGACCTCGCCCAGAGGTTTCTTTCCGGTCCTCTCTCCCTCGAAGAATCTCTTCTTATCGCCCGGCAGATTGCCGAGGCGCTGGAGGCGGCGCACGAGAAAGGGATCGTCCACCGGGACCTGAAGCCTGCAAACGTGAAGGTTACGTCCGAGGGGAGGGTGAAGCTCCTCGACTTCGGCCTGGCGAAGGCCTTGGAGGGAGAGAGAGGTTCTTCGAAAGGGCATTCAGGTGAAGGCGTTACGCAGTCGCCCACGCTCACAGCACGTGGCACCGCCGCAGGAGTCATCCTGGGGACGGCGGCGTACATGTCGCCGGAGCAGGCGCGGGGCAAGAGCGTCGACAAGCGGACGGACATCTGGGCCTTCGGCTGCGTGCTCTACGAGATGCTGACGGGCCGCCGCGCCTTCGAGGGGGAGACGGTCAGCGACACGCTGGCTGCGATCCTGACGAAGGAGCCGGACTGGGGGGCGCTGCCCGAGCAGACGCCCGCGAAGACCAGAGATCTTCTCAGAAGGTGCCTGAGGCGGGAGGCGAAGCAGAGGCTTCACGACATCGCCGATGCGCGGCTGGACCTCGAAGAGATTCTGGCGTCGGTGTCCCTCGCGAGCGCCGGCGGTCCCTCCGCGTCGGGTGAATTGCCCTTCGAAGAAAAGCAAGCGGTGCCTCGACCCGCTGCAGGTCGAAGCGCTCCGGCGGCGTCCGCGCGAGGGAGCAGAAGGTCTCTCTATCTTTCATGGGCTCTTGCGGCCGCGTTCGCGGCAGCGGCGGCGGCTCTGGCGCTCCGGGAAGCGGGCCGTGAGCAGCCGGCCCGCGGGCGGCTCGTGAGTCTCTCCGTCGCCCTGCCCGACGGCACGAAGCTGGAGAGGGAGACCCCGACGCAGACCCAGCAGATCGCCATCTCGCCGGACGGCCGCCGCCTGGCGTTCTTCGCCCGGGCCGGCGAGCAGCGAAAGCTCTTCGTGCGGGATCTCTCGCGGACGGAGGCCGTGCCGATTGCGGAGGTCCCCGACGGCGCCGACGTCTTCTTCTCGCCGGACGGAGAGTGGATCGGCTTCACCGCGGGCGGAAAGCTCCAGAAGATCGCCGTAGGCGGCGGCACCCCTGTGCCGCTGGCCTCCGCGGGTCAGAGTCGTGGAGAGGCGTGGGCCCCGGACGGCACGATCGTCTTCTCCCCGACCGTCAATTCGCCGCTCTATCGGCTCTCCCGGGAGGGAGGACAGCCGCAGGCCGTCACGAAGCTGGATGTCGCCGCCGGGGAGCGGACGCATCGCTGGCCGGAGATCCTCCCCGACGGCGACACCGTTCTTTTCACGGTCGGCACCCAGGACAAGCCGGGCGACTACGCCGACGCCCGGATCGACGCGGTGTCGCTCTCGACCGGCCGCCGGCACGTGGTCTACCGGGGTGCGAGCTTCGCCCGCTTCGTTCCCCCCGGCTTCCTGCTCCTCGGGCGCAGCGGCAGCCTCCTGGCCGTCCGGTTCGATCCGCGGAAGGCGGAGGTCCGCGGGAATCCCTCCCTGGTCCTCCAGGACGTGAACGGCGATCCCCGCAGCGGGGTTGCCTTCTTCGGCATCTCGCGTGACGGCACGCTCGCGCGGATCTCCGGGTATGCCGCGCCCGGGCTCGAGTCGATGGTGTGGACCGACCGGGCCGGCAAGGTCGAGGGTTCCGGGCTCGCTCCGGGCGAATACACGGACGTCGCGCTGTCGCCGGACGGCTCGCGTCTGGCCTACTCCGTCGGCGCCGGTGGCGGAGCGTCCGGCGACATCTGGATCGTGGACCTGCCGCAGGGAAGCCCCTATCAGCTCACGTCGGACGGGACGGGCGGAACGCCGCTCTGGACGCCTGATGGGAAGTCGATCGTCTATGCCACGGTGAACGGAGACGCCGTCGTCCGCCGCCCGGTGGACGGCCGGAGCCCGCCCGAGACCTTGTGGAAGCCGTCCGACCGGGTGCCCTTGAAGGCGGACTGCTTCACACCGGACGGGTCACAGCTGCTCCTGACGCAGTTCGGCCTTCCGACGCTGACCAACATCCTTCTGCTCCAGGCCAAGGCCGGAGTGGCGGCCGCCCCCTTCATCGAGACCCCGAAGAACGAGAGGGACGCCGCCCTCTCCCCCGACGGCCGCTGGGTCGCCTACACGGCCGACTACTCGGGCGATGAGGAAATCTACGTCCAGGCCTTCCCCGAGCCGGGCGGACGCTGGCAGGTCTCCCCGCACGGCGGAACGGCTCCCCGCTGGTCTCGCGACGGGAAGGAGCTCTACTACCTGCGGGGGGAGGAGCTGGTCGCCGTCGCCGTGCGATCCAGGCCGACCTTCTCGAGCGGGCCCGAGAAGACCCTCTTCCGCGTGGAGCACCTCACGACGAGGGCGGAACGGAGCGTGCCGTACGACGTGGCACCCGACGGCAAGCGCTTCGTCTTCCTCGAAGACCAGACATCCCCCAATGTGAGCCGGCGCATTGACGTGGCTCTCCGCTGGGCGGACGGCCTTTCCGGAACCGTGCGATGACGCTGACGGCCGGCACGCGTCTCGGCCCTTACGAAATCGTGGCGCTGCTCGGCGCAGGAGGGATGGGCGAGGTCTACGAAGCCCGCGACACGCGCATCGACAGATTGGTCGCTCTCAAGGTCCTGCCGGAGGAATTCTTCGAAGACAAAGAGAGGCGAGAGCGCTTCGGGCGCGAGGCTC
This sequence comes from Acidithiobacillales bacterium, assembly GCA_050258155.1. Taxonomy (GTDB): domain Bacteria; phylum Acidobacteriota; class Thermoanaerobaculia; order UBA5066; family UBA5066; genus DAOMFB01. The sequence goes on along the minus strand of JBLMYG010000089.1, from coordinate 3,753 downwards.
GCACGCTTGCGAGCCTGAACCACCCAGGCATCGCCGTTCTCTATTCCTTCGAAGAAATTTCCGGCTCTTCTCCTTCTCCTTCGCGTCACCTCCTCGTCATGGAGCTCGTCGAGGGCGAGACGCTGGCGGACCGGATCGCACGCGGCCCTCTGCCGCTCCCGCAGGCCCTGAGCTTCGGATCCCGGATCGCGTTCGCTCTTGAAGCCGCGCACCGGAAAAGAATCGTCCACCGCGACCTGAAGCCGGGCAACATCATGGTGACGACCTCGGGCGTCAAGCTGCTCGACTTCGGTCTGGCGAAGTCGCTGACGAGGAGAGACGCCCCCGCGTCCCTCACTTCGGCACCGACGTCCGCGAAGGACGTGACCCGGGACGGCGTGATCCTGGGGACGCCCTCGTACATGGCGCCAGAGCAGCTCGAAGCGAGGGAGGCCGACGCGCGAACGGACATCTTCGCCTTTGGCGCCGTGCTCTACGAGATGGTGACGGGGAAGAAGGCCTTTTCCGGAGAGAGTCAGGCCTCGCTCATCTCGGCGATCCTGCGGGGCGATCCTCCTCCGATCTCGGCGCTTCGGCCGCAGGTGCCGCCGGCGCTCGAGCGTGTCATCAGAACCTGTCTGGCCAAGGATCCCGACGAGCGCTGGCAGAGCGCCGGCGACATCGCCATGGAGCTGAAGTGGATCGCGGATGCGCCGGCTGCGGGAGCGGCGGGTCCCGCAGCGGGAGACCGGGGACAGCTCCGCGAGCGGCTTGCGTGGGTCATCGCGGCGATTGCCATCCTCTTCGGTGTCCTCTCGACATTCCTTCTCCGCCGGCCGCAGCCGGCCGCAGAGCTGACCCGCTTCACGATCATGGCCCCCTCCGGCTTCGAGTTCCTCCCGCTCATCAAGCTTTCTCCCGATGCGCGGCGCCTTCTGTTCCTGCTTCAGGACGAAGGTGGAAGAACGTCGATCGCCGTGCGCTCGCTCGACGGCCTCGAGATGCGGCGGCTGCCCGGCACCGAAGACGCACGCGGAGAGTTCTGGTCGCCCGACGGCCGCGAGATCGCCTTCTTCTCGGACGGGAGGCTGAAGCGAATCGGCGCGGACGGCGGCCCTGCCCAGTCGATCTGCGAGAGCGGAGGCGGGTTCTCGGGCTCGTGGAGCCGGCAGGGAACGATTCTCTTCTCGAAGGAGTTCGGCACTCCCATCTTCGCCGTTCCCGCGACCGGAGGCACTCTTCAGGCTGTCACTGCGATCGACCCGGCGAGGGGAGAAGTCGGTCACTTTCATCCCGACGTCCTTCCGGACGGGCAGCACTTCGTGTTCGTGGCACGCAACCTCGACCCGGAGAAGACCTCCGTCATGCTCGGGTCGCTCGGTTCGAAGGACGTCCGCCAGCTCTTCCACGCGGACTCCTCCGCTGTCTATGCCGATCCCGGGTTCCTTCTGTTCGCTCGAGACAACGCCCTGTACGCGTGGAGATTCGATTCCCGGAGCCTGAAGCTGGTCGGGGACCCGGCTCCCGTCCTCGAGCAGGTCCGGTACGAGACCGAGAACAACATGCTGTCGGTCTCGGCGGCCGGCAGCCGGCTGGCGTACCTGCCGTGGCACCTCAAGCGGCAACTCGTCTGGGTGGATCGGAGAGGGCGTGACCTCGGCACTCTCGGCGAGATCGGGGGTTACGAGGACGTTCGCATCTCGCCGGACGGCAAGAAGGTGGCGGTCGCCCTGCGCGATCCGTCGCATGGCGAGAATCTGGATGTCTGGGTGCTCGATACGTCCCGGGGGACGAGCTCCCGGATCACCTCCGAGCGGACGGACGAGTTCGACCCGGCCTGGTTCCCGGACGGGGAGCGCCTGGTCTATGTGTCCGACCATGTCGGCGGCTTCTATGACCTCTACGAGCGGCCGGCGGACGGTGGCGCCGAGAAGATGCTGGTCCAATCGAAGCAGGACAAGATCCTGCCGACGGTCTCGCGGGACGGCCGGAATGTGCTGATGGACGTGTCGGAAGGGAGCGGGTATGTGCGCGTTCTGGCGTCCCTCTCCGGGGGCCCCGGATCGCTGCGGCTCGGCGCCAGCTCCCGGTTCTCCGAGGAGCATCCGGAGATCTCGCCGGACGGCGGATGGACCGCATTCGACTCGAATGAATCGGGGCAGAGAGAAGTCTACGTGCAGCCTCTGCCAGACGGCCCAAAACGTCAGGTGTCCATCGGAGGGGGCCAGATGCCGATCTGGAACCGAAACGGCTCGGAGCTCTTCTACGCGGCCCGGGACGGAATGCTGATGTCCGTCGCGCTGCGTCACGCTGCTGGGCGGCTGGAGACCGTGGAGCCGCAGCCGCTCTTCCTTCTGCGGCTCGGAGTGAGCGGAGAGATCCAGTTTCACCGACACCCCTTCGACGTGTCTCCGGACGGCCAGCGGTTCCTCGTGATCCGCCGCGCGCCGAAGACCGAAGCCGATAGCGCCGTCGTCGTCACGAACTGGACCGCGACGTTGGACGAAGCGAGATGAGCCTCGCCGCCGGCGCCCGCCTTGGTCCGTACGAGATCGTGGCGCCCCTCGGCGCGGGCGGGATGGGGGAGGTCTACAAGGCGAAGGACACGCGCCTCGGGCGGGACGTCGCCCTCAAGGTGCTGCCGGAGCAATTCTCCTCGTCGCCCGAGTCGCGGCAGCGGTTCGAGCGGGAGGCTCGGAGCATCTCGCAGCTCTCGCACCCCCGAATCTGCGCTCTCTACGACATCGGCAGGGAGGGCGAGACCGAGTACCTCGTCATGGAGTATCTGGAGGGCGAGACCCTGTCGGAGAGGCTGGCGAGGGGGCCTTTGTCTCTCGAACAGACGTTGCGCTACGGAAGCGATATCGCGAACGCCCTGGACGAGGCGCACCGGCAGGGGGTCGTGCACCGGGACCTGAAGCCGGGGAACGTCATGCTGACGAAGACGGGAGTCAAGCTTCTCGACTTCGGGCTCGCGAAGACGCTCGCTCGGGAGCCGCCGCCCGGAAGCCTGACCGCCGCGCCGACTGCCGCTCGGGACATCACGGAGGCCGGGACGATTCTCGGAACGGTCTCCTACATGGCACCCGAGCAACTTGAGGGGTGGGAGGCCGACGCCCGGACGGACATCTTCGCCCTCGGCGCGGTGCTCTACGAGATGGCGACCGGGAAGAAGGCGTTCAGCGGGGCCTCCCAGGCTTCGCTCATCTCCTCGATCATGACGAGCGAGCCCGCCGCGATCTCGACGATCCGGCCCGCTTCTCCCCCCGCCCTCGACCGTGTCGTCAAGACCTGTCTCGCCAAGGACCCCGACGAACGATGGCAGTCCGCCCGCGATCTGGCGCGCGAGATCGGCTGGCTCGCGCAGAGCACCGGCGACTCCGCGCCCGCTGCCGTGGGCGCTTCCGGCGCCCGGCGGGGCCGCGAGCGACTCGCCTGGATCCTCGCCGGCGGTCTCGGCGCCGGCCTTGGAGCCGCGATTCTCCTGCGCTCTCCGAGGCCGGCATCGGGCTTGAGCACGAGAATCCAGTTCGGTGTGCCGCTGCCGGACGCGGTTCTCTACGGGGAGGTGCCTCCGGTCAACACGTCGTTCGCGCTCTCACCCGACGGCAGCACGCTCGCCCTCCTCGGCGTGGCGTCGGGGACGAGCCGGATCTTTCTCAGCCCGCTCGACGGGGGCCGGTCCCGGCCGCTCTCGGACACACAGGGTGCCTGGTCTCCCTTCTGGTGTCCGGACGGCCGGAGCATCGCCTTCTTCGCCGACGGAAAGCTGAA
>JBLMYG010000088.1:0-11002 GCA_050258155.1 Acidithiobacillales bacterium | reverse complement strand
CGCAGCAGCATCGGCGTCCGGACTTGCGACGGCGCCCTCTCTTTCCTTCCTCGAAGAAACGGTCCTCGTCCCCCCTGCGCCGCCGCCGCAGGCACCTGCTTCGGCGCCGCCGTCGGCGGTCCCCCCAGAAGAAATCGTTCCGGTCGCCCCCGCGCCGCCCACACCGGCGAAGCTGGAGGATGCCGACCGGATACCCCGGCGTATCCCCGTCCCGTCCCTCCGCCCTCCCTTCGATCTGATGAAGCCGACGGGCGTGAGGCTCGGAGCGGGGAGCCGTGTCGTCGTGGCATCCGATGCAGGAGGCGTGGCCACGGAGCTCGGGACGCGCCTTGCGAGCCTCGGCGTGGAGGTCCTGACGCTTGCCGACGGACCGGGCGCGGCGATCGAGGCGCAGATCGGGACATGGCTCCAGGCGGGCCCCATTCAGGGAGTCTTCTGGCTTCCCGCACTCGACGCGGAAACGAATCTCCTGTCGCTCGATCTCGCCGGCTTCCGCGAGGCCACGCGAAAGAGGGTCAAGAGCCTCTATGCGGCGATGCGCGCCCTCTACGGCGCCGTCGCCGGGGCGGGGACGTTCCTCGTTTCGGCGACCCGGATGGGAGGCCATCACGGGGTCGGGCCCGACGGAGCGGCCGAGCCGCTCGGTGGTGCCGTCGCCGGCTTCACGAAGGCCTTCAGGCGCGAGCGCCCCGAGGCTCTCGTGAAGGTCGTGGACTTCGAGACGGGCGAGAGCGCCGGCTCCGTGGCGGAGACGATCCTCTCCGAGACGGTGACCGATCCCGGCATCTTCGAGGCCGGCCGGAAGGACGGTCTCCGCTGGACGGTGAGCCTCGAGGAGCGCCCCGCCCGCGACGGCTCGCCGGGCTTCGAGCTCCGACCGGACTCCGTCTTCGTCGTCACCGGGGCGGCGGGCGGCGTCACGAGCGCCGTCGTCGCGGACCTCGCGGCGGCGAGCGGCGGGACGTTCTGGCTGCTCGACATCGTTCCGGAGCCGCGGCGGGACGATCCCAGGATCGCTCTCTTCCGGACCGACAGGGAAGGACTGAAGAGGGTGCTCATCGAGGAGACGAAAGGGCGCGGAGAAAAGCCGACCCCCGTGACGATCGAGAGGGCGATCCTCGGCGTCGAGCGCTCCGAGGCGGCCCTGAGGGCCATCGAGGCGGTCGAGGCCGCGGGCGGGACGGCCGTCTGGCGGAGCGTGAGCCTCCTCGACGGCGAGGCGATTGCCGCCACCGTCGGCGAGATCCGTGCCCGACACGGCCGGATCGACGTCCTCGTCCACGCCGGCGGCGTCGAGATCTCGAGGAAGCTCTCCGACAAGGAGCCGGGAGAGTTCGACCTCGTCATCGATGTCAAGGCGGACGGGTTCTTCTCTCTTCTGAAGGCCGCCGAAGGGATGCCGCTCGGGGCGACGGTCGTCTTCAGCTCGGTCGCCGGCCGCTTCGGCAATGACGGCCAGACGGATTACAGCGCGGCCAACGCCTTCCTCTGCTCCTTCTCCTCCTGGCTCCGGGGGCGCCGCCCGGGGACCCGCGCGATCGCCATCGATTGGACGGCGTGGGGTGGCATCGGCATGGCGACGCGCGGCTCGATCCCGAAGATCATGGAGGCGGCCGGGATCGAGATGCTCCCGCCCGCGGCCGGCATTCCGACGGTGAGGCGCGAGCTCGTCGCCTCCGCCTTCTCGGGCGAGATCGTCGTCGCCGGACAGCTCGGAATTCTGGGCGGTGAGCCCGAGGCGGCCGGCGGTCTCGACGCAGAGAAGGCGGACGCCTTCCTCGCGAAGCGCGACCGGCCCTTCGTGACGATAGGGCAGGTCACGGCCGCGACGCTCTACGGCGGGCTCCGCGCCGAGACCACGCTCGACCCGGAGCTCCAGCCCTTCCTCCGCGACCACGCCCTGGACGGCACCCCCCTCCTGCCGGGCGTCATGGGGACCGAGGCGTTCGCCGAGGTCGCGAGCCTTCTCTGCCCCGGCTTCCACGTTGCCTCGGTCGAGGACGAGGAATTCATCAGGCCCTTCAAGTACTACCGAAGGCGTCCCGCGACCTTCCACCTGGCGGCGTCGGCGACCCCCGTGGACGGCGGGGACCTCCTCGTTTCGACCACGCTCTCCTCTCTCACGCAGCCGAGGCCCGAGCTCCCCGCCTCTCCCCGCCTCCACTTCGGCGCTCGCGTCCGGATGACGAAGGCGATCCGGAGCGCTCCCACGCTGTCCATCCGTCCCCCGTCGCGGAAGAGACCGCTGCCGGTCGACCGCGAGGCGATCTATCGCGTCTATTTCCACGGCCCGGCATACCGCGTCCTTCAAGGGGTCTCCGTGGAGGGCGACACGGCGTGGGGCCTTCTCGCCCGGGACCTTCCGCCCGGCGCCGATCCGCCCGAGGCCGCGAACCTCGTCGCGCCGCGCCTCGTCGAGCTCTGCTTCCAGACGGCGGGCATCTGGGAGGTCGCGACGAAGCAGCGCCTGGCCTTACCGGCCGGCCTCAAGTCGGTTCGCGTCTACCGCGGCGAGGAGGACGTCCGTGAGGGAAGCCTCTGGGCGGTGGCGACGGCGGTCGACGGCGGCGAGTCCTTCGACATCCGCGCCGTGGACGAGCAGGGAAGCGTCTTCGTGGAGCTCCTCGGCTACCGGACGGTGGCGCTCGAAGGGCAGGTTGCGCTGTGACGATTCACTGGGCGCTTCTTTCGGGTCTCACGCCGGCCCCGGCGGCGCCGCCGGCGTGGCTCGGCCCCGCGGAGCGTCACCGCGTGGAGGAGCTCCGCGTGGGGAAGCGACGCGCCGACTGGCTCCTCGGCCGCCTCGCGGCCAAGCGACTGGTCGCGCGTGTCCTCGCCGAGATCGTCCTGATGGACCTTCCGCTCGACGCTTTCGACATCGTGGCCGAGCCGTCCGGTGCGCCGGTCGTCCGCCTCGCCGACGGAGGGACCCTGCCGGTCGGCGTCTCGATCAGCCATTCGGACGGGACCGCATTCTGCGCAGCGTGGGCAGCGACGGGTGCCGTTCTGGCCGTCGGGGCCGACATAGAGAGGATCGCGCCACGGCCCGAAGGGCTCGTCCGCGACTTTTTCCGCCCGGCGGAGATCGCCGCCTGGGAGGCTCTTCCTGCCGGGCCCGCGCGCGACACTTTCGCTTCGACGGTCTGGAGCGCGAAGGAGGCGGTCCTGAAGGCGCTGCGTCTCGGCCTCTCGGTCGATACCCGGAGCATCGAGATCCTCCTGTCGGAGCAGGACGCCTCCGGCGCGCCGGGGCTACCGCGCCCCGACGGGGGCGGCTGGAAAGGCTTCGCCGCCTGCTGCGCGCCCGGCCTCCCCGGGGGAGCGCTTCCGATCGCCGGCTTCTGGCGGGAGAAGGACGGCTTCGTGATGACGATGGCCGTCGCGGGGGCTTCGCCGGCCGCGGGCGCCGCCTGAGGAGCGTGTCCCGCGCGGCCCCGCCTTGGCGGACCCCCGCGTGCCTTCCGATATCCTGCCGCCACATGCGGCGGATCGCCCTTCCGCTGGCCGCATTCCTCCTGGCCGGCGGGCCGGCCCGGGGAGAAGAGATTGCCGGCTCGCCATCCACGCTCCGAATCATCAGCCGCGCGGAGATCGAGGACTCCCCCTTTCGCTCCCTGCCGGAGATCCTCCAGTGGGTCGTCGGCCTCGACGTCCGCCGCCGCGGCGTCGACGGCGTCCAGGCCGACATCGGGCTCCGGGGAGCCGACCAGAACGGCACGCTCCTCCTCGTTGACGGCGAGCCGATGACCGATCCCCAATCGAACCACCACGCGGCGAGCCTCGACGTCCCGAAGGACGCGATCGAGCAGATCGAGATCCTGTCCGGGCCGGCGGCCGCAGCGTACGGGGCGGGGGCCATCGGAGGCGTCGTCAACGTCGTGACACGCGGGGCGAACCTCCGGCGGGCCCGCCTCCAGCTCGAGGGGCGCTACGACATCGGAAGCAACTCGCTGGCCTCCGGCGGAGTCCGGGCGGCGGGCAAGATCGTCGAGAACTTCGCCGTTGCCGCAGACTGGGCCCGCCTCGAGTCGTCCGGCTTCCGGGACGACACGGAGTTCGCACAGGATTTCGTCCGCGGCTCGGCACACTGGGAGACGGGGGCGGGCCCGGTGTCGGCCTCGTTCGGCTACGGGAGACGCCGGTTCGGAGCCTGGAGCTTCTACGGCACGATGGTCCCCGACCAGCAGGAAACGACCCAGATCAGGACCGTGGCCGCGACGGCGGGCCTCACCACCGGGACGTGGACGCTCACCCCTTCCTTCCGATGGCGCTCTTTCTCCGACGACTACGTCCTCGAACGGAAGGACCCGACTCTTTACGAGAACCTCTCCGGGACGACGACGCTCGGCGGCGGCCTGTCGGCGAGCAGCGGCCTTCTCGGGGGAGCGGTCCGCCTCGCCGCCGAGTACGGTGCACAGTCGGTCTCCTCCACCGTCCTCGGCTCGCACTCGCGGACGCTCGGGGCGCTCCTCGCCGAATACGGACGGGCGTTCGATACCACGGCTCCCGGCCGCGCCGGTCTCCGGGCCGGCCTCAGGGCCGACGGCACGTCGGACTTCGGCTGGCACGTGTCGCCCTGGGGCGGCATCTGGTGGGCGCCGTCGGCCGCGGTCCGCTTCCGCGCATCGGCAGGGACGGCTTTCCGTGTCCCGACGTACACCGAGCTCTACTACCGCGACCCGCAGAACGCCGGCAACCCGGCCCTGACGCCAGAGAAGGCGGTCAACATGGAAGCGGGCGTCACCGTGACCCGGGGCGCCTTAGGCCTCGACGCCGCCGGGTTCTGGCGCCACGGCACGAGCCTCATCGACTTCGTCCGGTCCTCGGTGGCCGAGCCATGGGTCGCCCGGAACATCCGGACGGCCGACACGTGGGGTCTCGAGGGGGCGCTCTCCTGGAACGGGGAGAGAGAGGCGCTCCTCTCGCGCCTCGCCCTCCAGGCCACCTACCTCTTCGCCGACCTCGCCGCGCTCTCGGCCGATGCGGGCGCCACGGAAGGGAAGTACGTCCTCGACCCGCTCCACGTGAAGTGGGACCTGATCGCGGGGGGAATGCTCCCCCTCGAGGTCTCCGCGCTGACGCGCGTCTCGTACTTCGCGCGCCCCTCGTATGCGAACGGCGTCTGGCTCTGGGACCTCCGTCTGGGACACGACCTCTTCCAGGGCGAGATCCTGGAGATCTACGCGGAGGGGCTGAATCTCGGAGACGTTCATTACGAGGAAGCGACCGGCGTCCCGCTCCCGGGCCGGATGCTCGTCCTCGGCATCCGGGCCACATGGTAAAGATGGGATTGAAAAAAGGGAACCGATGACGACACTCCGCCTGTCCCCTCTCCTGGCGCTCTTCCTCGTCCTCCCGATCGCCGCCCGGCCGCAGCCCGTCGAGGCTCCGACCGCAGACGAGCAGATTCAGGCCGACGTGGGCCACCTCGCCTCGCCCGAACTCAAGGGGCGGCGCGCCGGGACGCCGGAGGCGGACGCGGCCGCCGAGTGGGTCGCAACGAGGCTGGCGGCCATCGGACTCGCCCCGGCGGGAGCCGGCGGCACCTGGTTCCAGGCGTTTGATTTCATCGACGGCGTCGACCTCGGCCCGAAGAACGCTCTCGTCACGACCCACGGGACGACGCCGAAGAGCTGGACCGTCGGAGAGGACTTCCGTCCCCTTGCCTTCTCCGCGGCCGGAAAGGTCTCCGGCGGGGTCGTCTTCGCCGGTTACGGCATCGCGGCGAAGGACCTCTCATGGGACGACTACGCGGGGCTCGACGTGAAGGACAAGGTCGTTCTCGTCCTCCGATATTCCCCCGACGGCGACGACGAGAAGTCCCCTTTCTCGCCCTTCGCGGCCCTCCGGTACAAGGCGAGCCTCGCCCGGGAGAAGGGGGCCAGGGCCCTGCTCGTCGCCACCGGTCCCCTGACGAAGGACGTCGCGGACGAACTCGTGGCGATGCGGACGGATGCCGCCTTCGCCGACGCCGGCATCGTGGCCCTCTCGGTGAAGCGCCCCGTGGCCGAGGCCCTCTTCGCACGGAGCGGGACGACGCTCGAGGCGGCGCAGAGAGCGATCGACGCGGCAAAGAAGCCGGCCTCGTTCGCTCTCCCGGCCGCCAAGGCCTCCATGGTCGCCGACGTGACGCCGCGCCGCGTGACGACGCGGAACGTGATCGGTCTCCTGACGAACCCCGACGGCTTCCGGAAAGAGCAGATCCTCGTCGTCGGCGCCCACTACGACCACCTCGGGACGGGAGGCGCCACCTCGCTCGATGCCAGCGGGAAGGCGCAGATCCATTTCGGGGCCGACGACAATGCATCCGGCGTCGGCGCGCTGCTCGACCTGGCGCGCCTCCTTGCGGCCCGGCGGTCGAGCCTCCAGCGCTCGATCCTCTTCATCTCCTTCAGCGCCGAGGAGGAGGGAACGCTCGGCTCGCTCCACTTCACCAGGAGCCCGACGGTCCCTCTCGCCGACGTCGTCGCCATGGTCAACCTCGACATGGTGGGGCGGCTCCGCGACGACAAGCTGGAGCTCCTCGGCGTCGGCACGTCGCCCGCGTGGAGGCCGCTCATCGACAAGGCCAACGAGGTGGCGAAGCTGAAGCTGGGCTTCCACGCCGGAGGCTACGGCCCCTCCGACCAGTCCCCCTTCTACGCCGCGAAGGTGCCGGTCCTCTTCGCCTTCACGGGGGCGCACGCCGACTACCACAAGCCGTCCGACACGCCCGACAAGATCAATCCGGCCGGGATCGCCCGGATCGACTCCTTTCTCCTCCCCGTCCTCGAGGGGGTCCTGAACGCGCCGGAGCGGATCGCCTTCACGCCCGTGGCGGAGGAGGCGCCGCCGCGGGCCGGCCGCAGCTTCCGCGTCTGGGTCGGCGGCATCCCCGACTTCTCCGAAGAGAAGGCCGGCGTCCGCTTCTCCGGTGTCACACCCGGTTCCCCTGCCGAGAAGGCGGGCCTCAAGGCCGGCGACCTCCTCGTCCGGTTCGGCGACAAGGAGATCCGCAACCTCTACGACTACACGTACGCCCTGCAGGGACGAAAGCCGGGCGAGAAGGTCGTCCTGATCGTCCAGCGGACCGAGGACGGCAAGACCGTCGATACGCCGATCGAGGTGACCCTGGGCTCCCGCTCCGACGCGACGAAGTAGAGGCTAGACGCCACCCAGGTCGACGAGCGCGATGCCGGCCTTCTCGGCGTAATCGTGGATCCGCCGCTCACGGTAGAACTCGCCGAAGTAGATCGCCGTAAGACCCGCGTTCGCGATCAGCTTGAAGCAGTTCCAGCAGGGAGAGGCCGTCGTGTAGATCTCGCCCCCCTCGATCCGGACTCCGTTCATGGCCGCCTGCAGGATGGCGTTGGCTTCTGCGTGAACGGTCGCCGTGCAGTGGCCGTCCTCCATGAGGCACCCCACGTCGTCGCAGTGCGGCAGGCCCCGGAGGGAGCCGTTGTAGCCCGTCGAGAGGATCCTCTTGTCGCGGACGATGACCGCGCCCACGTGTTTCCGCGGGCAGGTTGCGCGCCGCGCCACCTCCCGGGCGATGTTCATGAAGTAGCGGTGCCAGTCGACGCGCGTCATGGCGCGGGATTATGCGACGGGGAGACGCCCCTCCGGCTCGCCTCGACGAGGCGCCGTCCCTCCTCCCGAAGGGCGGAGAGGCGACGGCCGAAGAGAGCCGCCGCCGCGATGCAGATCGCCCCTCCCGCCGCCACGATCGTCGGGGCCCCGAAGCGCTCCGCCAGGAGGCCGGCCAGAAGCGATCCGAACGGCGCCATCCCGAGGAACATCATCGAGTAGACCGACATGACGCGGCCTCGGAGCTTGTCCGGGACCATCGACTGGACGAGGGTGTTCGACGAGGCCATCTGGACGATCATCGCGAAGCCGGCCGGAACGAGGAGGCCGATCGAAAGCCAGAGCGACCGCGAGAGGGAAAAGAGGATGAGGCTCGCGCCGAAGCCGGCGGCGGCGAGGGCCACCCAGAGCCCGAGGCCACGGATCCCGCGCCGCGAGGCGAGAAGGAGGGCCCCTGCGAGCGCCCCGCATCCGGAGGCGGCCATCAGGAGGCCGAGGGCGCGGGCGCCTCCGTGGAGGATCCGGTCCGCGAAGACGGGCATCAGGACCGTGTAGGGCATCCCGGTGAGGCTGACGACCGCGAGCAGCAGGAGAAGGGCGCGAATCGGAACGTTGACCCAGACGAACCGGAAGCCTTCCGCGATCCGCGACAGCGTCGACCGTGTCTGCCGCTCCGGCACGTGCGCGGGAACCGTCATCATCACGAGCCCCACGATGACGGCGAGGAAGCTGGCTGCGTTCGCGGCGAAGCACCACCCCTCCCCGACGGCGGCGAGGACGACGCCGGCCACGGCCGGTCCGAGGATCCGCGCCCCGTTGAACATCGTCGAATTGAGGGCGATCGCGTTGACCAGGTCCTCCTCGCCGACGAGGCTCGGGACGAACGCCTGCCGCGTCGGCACGTCCACGGCGTTCACGGCGCCGAGCGCCAGCGCCACGCCGACGACCTGCCAGACGGTCACGGTCCCGAGGAGCGTGAGGAGGGCCAGGACGAGCGCCGCGAGAAGGGACGCCGTCTGGGTCCCGATCAGGATGCGGCGCCGGTCGGCCCGGTCGGCGATCACGCCCCCGAAGGGCGAGAGAACGAAGATCGGCATCAGCCCGGCGAAGCTGACGAGTCCCAGGAGCGCCTCCGAGCCCGTCAGGCGGTAGACGAGCCACGACTGGGCCACGTTCTGCATCCACGTTCCGACGAGTGAGATCAGCTGACCGCCGAAGAAGAGCCGGTAGTTCCGGTGGCGGAGGGACCGGAGCGCGTGATGGATCCGCGGCGGAGCGGACTCGGGCGGAGGGGCCGCAAGCATCGAGCGTCAAGACTAAACTCGCGGCGCCCGGAAGGGCTTCATGACATTCATCCGCCGCGTCGTCGTCACCGGCCTCGGGGCCGTCTCGTCGCTCGGAAACGACGTCCGGTCGACCTGGGAGGGCCTCGTCGCCGGACGAAGCGGCATCGCCCCCATCACCCTCTTCGACACGACGGGCTTCCGGACGAAGCTCGCGGCGGAGGTCAAGGCGCTTCCGGACGCCGGCGTCCCCCCTTCGGTCCGGAGGCGCCTGTCGCGGACGGATGTCATCGGCCTCGCCGCGGCCGCCGAGGCGCTCGCCGACTCGGGTCTCGACCTCGGGTGTGAGGACCCCGGGCGGATTGGCGTCGTCCTCGGGGCCGGGGTCTCCGGCCTCCTCGACAGCGAGGAGTACTTCCGAAAACTCCTCTCCGCCGGGCCGCGGGCAGCGCGGCCGACGAAGGTCTTGAACCAGCCTCCGGACCAGACGACCGACCGGATCGCCGAGCGATGGGGCCTTCTCGGCCCGCGCTCGACGATCACGACGGCCTGCTCGTCCTCAGCGACGTCGCTCGGCCTCGCGGCCGACCTGATTCGGCACGGCCTTGCCGATGTCGTCGTCACCGGCGGCGCCGACTCGCTGGCTCGGCTGACGCACGGCGGCTTCAACTCCCTTCGCGCGACCGACCCGGATCCGTGCCGCCCCTTCGACCGCGAGCGGAAAGGGATGACCGTCGGCGAGGCGGCGGGGATTCTGGTTTTCGAGGAGGAGGAACGTGCCAGACGCCGGGGAGCCACGATCCGGGCGCGCTTCCTCGGCTACGGTCTCACCTCCGACGCCCACCACATGACGCAGCCGGAGCCGACCGGCGAGGCCGGGGCAAGGACGATCCGAGCCTGCCTTCTCGACGCTCACTTGAACCCTTCCGACGTCGACTACGTCAACGCCCACGCCACCGCGACGCCGCAGAACGACCCGGCCGAGACGGCGGCGCTGAAGCGGGCCCTCGGGGAGCGTGCAAAGGAGATCCCGGTCTCGGCGGTCAAGTCGATGCTCGGCCACTGCCTCTGCTCGGCCGGCGCGATCGAGGCCGTGGCGACCGTCCTGACGGTCGAGACGGGCGTCGTCCCGCCCACGATCCGGTACGAGCATCCCGACCCCGAGTGCGACCTCGACGTCGTCCCGAACGTGGCGCGCGACGTCCGCGTCCGCGCGGCCCTCTCCACCTCTTTCGCCTTCGGCGGCAACTCCACAGTCGTGGCGTTCGGAGCCGCGTGAGGGGAATCGTCGTCACCGGGGCGTCCGCGGTCACACCGCTGGGGAGGGACCTCGCCGCGACGCGGGCTGCGCTCGAGGCGGGGCGGAGCGCCGTGGCGCCCGTCGAGGGACAGGAACTTCCGCCGGACCGGCGCGACCGCTCCCCGGCCGCGCGCATCGTCTCCTTCACCACCGAGCCGGAGATGTCGAGATCGAAAGCGCGGCGCCTCGACAGGGCCAGCCAATACGCCGTCGTGGCGACGAAGCAGGCGCTGGCCGACGCCGGCTACACGATGGCGGGACGGGAGGAGAGAACCGGCATCCTCCTCGGCACCGGCTCGGCGGGAGCGGGGCCGCTCGTCGAGTTCGAGCGGCAGATGGCTCTCGAAGGGGCCGAGGCCGCTTCGCCCTTCCTTTTCCCGTACACCGTCGCGAACGCCCCCGCGTCGGTGGCGGCGATCGAGCTGGGGATCCGCGGGCCCAACGCCACCGTCACGCAGAAGGACCCGGCCGCGCTGAACGCCCTCCTTTACGCCCGCCTCATCCTGAGCGACCGCCGTGCCGATGCCCTCCTCGTCGGGGCGGCCGACGAATGGAATTCCGTCTACCACCTCGCCTACGAGCGGCTCCGGGCGACGCGGACGGAGCGCCGCCCCGGCTTCGTCCTCGGGGAAGGCGCCGCCTGCCTTCTCCTCGAGGAGGAGGAGGCCGCGCGCGCCCGCGGCGCCGCTGCGAAGGCGCGGATCGCCACGGTCGTCATGCTCACCAGCCCCGTCTCGCCGCATCTTCGCCGCGCCGATCCCGCGCGTCTCGCCGCGACGGTCCGCGCCGCGCTCGCCGAGGCGGGCATCGCGCCCTCCCGCGTCGGCCTCGTCCACCTCTCCCGGAACGGCGT
>JBLMYG010000087.1:0-11155 GCA_050258155.1 Acidithiobacillales bacterium | reverse complement strand
GGAGGCCTCCGCGCCGCCTTCACCGCCCGGGGGGACGTCTTCACCGTCCCGGCCGAGAACGGAACGACGCGGAACGTCACACGGACGCAGGGGGTCCGCGAGAAGAACGCCGTCTGGTCTCCCGACGGAAAGTGGATCGCCTTCGTCTCCGACGCGACCGGCGAGGAGGAGCTCCAGATGGTCCCGGCGGACGGGACGGGAGCACCGGTGGCGCTGACGTCGGGGTCGTCGTCGTGGCACGACCCGCCCGTCTGGTCGCCCGACTCGAAGAAGCTCGCCTACTCCGACCGCGCCATGCATCTCTGGGTCGTCGACGTGGCGACGAAGGAGAAGACGCTCGTCGACACGGCGAGGATCTGGGAGATCTCCCAGTACGCCTTCGCGCCCGACTCCCGGTGGCTCGCGTACCAGAAGAGGGTCGGGACGGACTTCGACGCGATCCTTCTCTGGGACGGCGCTACGAGGACATCGACGCAGGTCACCCCCTCCGCCATCGAATGCGGCGAGCCGGTCTTCGACCCGGAGGGGGCGTTCCTCTACTTCCTGTCCGACCGGGACATCGCCCCGATGCTCGGCGAGTTCGACCCTTCCTTCACCGTGGACAAGACGACCCGGCCGTACGCGCTGATCCTCAGGAGCGACGGCGCGTCGCCTTTCGCGCCGAAGAGCGACGAGGCGAAAGCTCCCGCCGCGGAGCCGAAGGAGACGGCGGAGCCGGGAAAGAAGGCCGTTGCGAAGAAAGAGGAGAAGAAGCCTCCCTTCCGGATCGACCTCGCCGGCCTTGCGGAAAGAGTCGTGGCGTTCCCCGTCCCGCCCGGAGACTATGGCCGCCTGGCCGCCGCGAAGGGGAAGCTCTTCTGGCTGTCGTTCCCGACGCTGCCGCTGACGGAAGAAGAAGGGCCTCCGAAGGCGACACTCCAGATGTTCGACCTCACGAAGCGGAAGGCGACGGACCTCCTGCCAAACGTCGAGCAGTACGCCCTCGCGCCCGACGGCAGCCGGCTGGCGGTGAAGAGCGGGAAGACGTGGGCCATCGTGGAGCCGAAGGAGGGGGTGAGGCCGGGCGACGGGAAGCTCGACCTCTCCGGCCTCACGATGGAGCTCGACCCACAGAAGGAGTGGGCGCAGATCTTCCGCGAGACGTGGCGCCTCTACCGCGATTTCTTCTACCTCCCCGACATGGGGAAGGTCGACTGGATGGCGATCCGGAAGCGGTACGAGCCGCTCGTTGCCGACGTGTCGCACCGGATCGACCTGAACTACGTCCTCGCGGAGATGGCGGCCGAGCTCGGCTCCGGCCACGCCTACGTGGGCGGCGGGGACTATCCGAGGCCGGAGCGGATGCCGGTCGGAACGCTCGGCGCCGACCTCGTCCTCGACAAGGCGGCCGGGCGCTGGAAGATCGCCCGGATCCTTGAAGGGCAGAACTGGGACGAGAGTCGCCGCTCGCCACTGACGGAGCCGGGCGTTAAGGTTTCGGCCGGCGATTACCTCCTCGCGATCGACGGACACGACCTGACGGCGAGCGACGAACCGTACCGGTGGCTCGCGGGGACCGTCGGCCCGACGGGGGAGACCTCTGTTGCGGCCGGAGGGGGGCGGACCGTGACGCTCCTGGTTGGCAGGAAGCCGGAAAGGGCGGGGGCTCACGAGATCGTCGTCCGCCCGATCGCCAGCGACGAGAACCTCCGGTACTACAACTGGGTTGAGGAGAACCGCCGGAAGGTGGACCAGGCGACGAACGGCCGGGTCGGCTACGTCCAGATTCCTGACATGGGCGCCGAAGGCCTCACGGAGTTCATCCGGCAGTACTACCCCCAGCTCCGCAAAGAGGGGCTCATCGTGGACGTCCGCGCCAATGGCGGCGGCTTCGTCTCCGAGATGATCCTGGAGCGGCTCCGCCGTTCCACCGTCGGGATGGGGAGCGCGCGCAGCGCGCGTCCCGTCCCGTACCCCGACGCTTCCTTCAACGGCCCGATGGTGGCGCTCATCAACGAGTACTCGGCGTCCGACGGAGACATCTTCCCCTACTACTTCCGGAAGTACGGCCTCGGGCCCCTCATCGGGAAGCGGACCTGGGGCGGGGTCGTCGGCATCCGCGGACTCCCCGGCGGGATGGTGGACGGCGGCTACACGCACGTCCCCGAGTTCGGGACGTACAACATGAAGAGCGAGTGGGTCGTCGAGAACCACGGGGTCGACCCCGACATCGAGGTGGACAACCTCCCCGCCGACGAGATGGCGGGGAAGGACGCCCAGCTCGAGCGCGGCATCCAGGAGATCCTCAAGCGGATCCAGTCGCATCCCCCCATCTGGCCGCCCGAGCCGCCGTCGAAGAACCTCGCAAATCCGGTGCCGCGAAAGAGCGACTGAGGCGTCAGCTTGCGGTGGCGCCGCCGCCCGCGCCGGCGTGGCGCCGCCGGCGCCGGCGCCGTTTCCGCGGGGCGGCGGCCGCCTGCGGAAGCGGGAGGAACTGCATCTCGGGCTGTGCTCGAAGGAGCGCCGGCGGCGGGACGAGGGCCTCGGGGAACGGGGCCGAGACGGCAAGCGGATCCCGCGCCGCTCCCGCGGGCGGGCGGCCCGCGCGCGCGAGGACATCCTGCCACGCCGTGGCGGCTTCCTGGTACCTCCCCGAGGCCCTCGCATAGAGCGACAGGAGCGCCAGCGCGTGGGGAAACCAGGAGCGCGACACGAGCCGCCGGGCGGCCGGCTGGTCGGGGCGCGTGGCGGTGAGCGAGCCGAGGGTGTAGAGCGACTGCTTGACGAGGTGCGCGGAGAAGTTCGGCAGTGACATCCGGAGCGCGAGCGGGTTCACGACGTTCTCCAGGACGTGGAGGATCTGCGAGGGATCGACGCGACCGCCGGCCCCCCGGCGCCGGATCGCCGTCAGGACGAGCGGGAGGAAGAGCGCGCCGAGCAGGACGGCGTCCTCGGCCTTCTCGCCGGCTTCGGTTCGTGCGTCGAGGTCGTGGAGCATCCGCCAGAAGAGGCTCGCGAAGGGAGCGTCCTCGCGCCCCGCCGCCTCGGCCAGCTCGGGCAGGATGACACCGAGGAGCCCCGTCGCGGCCCAGAGGCGGTAGGTGTCGTGCCCCCAGCCCCGCCGAAGCGGATCGAGCATCTCCTCGGTCACGCGGGGCGGCGCGCTCCTCCGGAGCTCCGTCTTCAGCTCCGCGATCGCCTCGGCGGCGCCCGGGTCCATCCGGAACTTGAGCCGGGCCGCGAACTCGCAGGCACGGAGCATCCGGACGGGGTCCTCGCGGAAGCGGATGAAGGGGTCGCCGATCGTCCGCACGAGGCGCTTCTCGAGGTCCTCGACACCGCCGACGTAGTCGAGGACGGCGTACGTGGCGATGTCGTAGAAGAGGCCGTTGATCGTGAAGTCGCGCCGGACAGCATCCTCTTCCGGCGTGCCGAAGACGTTGTCGGACCGGATCAGGAGGTCGGCCTCGCCTTCGGAGCCCGACTCCGCCTCCTCGCGCTCGGGGGTCCGGCGGAACGTCGAGACCTCGACGACCTTTCCGCCTTCGAAGAGGATGTGGGCCAGCCGGAACCGGCGGCCGATGATCCGGGAGTTCCGGAAGAGCCGCCGGATCTCCTGGGGCCGCGCGTCGGTCCCGACGTCGAAGTCCTTCGGCGTCCTCCCCGTCATCAGGTCGCGGACGGATCCGCCGACGAGGAACGCCTTGAAGCCGGCCCTGTGAAGGCGGTAGAGGACCCGAAGGGCGTCCGGATCGATGTACCCGCGCGAGATGGGGTGCTCGGCTCGGGGGATGATCCGCGGGATCGTCATCCCGCGTGGGGGCGAAGCCGCATCCAGGTGATTCTATCCGAGGGCACCGGCTGACGCCGAATCCGTAAGATCCGTAGACCGGTGGCTCTCCGCAGACTCTCCGGGCCGATCGACCGTCGCCAGGATCCCCCGGCGTGGCTGGCCCTTCTCGTCCTCGGCCTGCTCGCCGCCTCGCGCTTCCCGGCACTCGCATCCTCGCCGGGCGAGATCGACGAGGCGGTCTTCGCAGGCGCCGTCACGCACTACGACCTCTTCGAGCTCTCCCCGCAGGCTCCGGGCTTCCCCCTCTGGATCCTGATCGGGCGGGCCCTCCTTCCGGTCTGCATCACGCCGTTCAACGCCCTCGCGACCGCCTCGACGCTTCTGTCGGCTCTCGCGATCCCGGCGCTCTACTTCTGGGGCCGGCGGGTCGTGGGGGGCTGGGCCGCACTCGGCGCCGCGGCCTTCGCAGCCGCGCTCCCGGTCGTCTGGGTGAACGGTGGGCGGGCGTTCGCCGATACGCCGGGAACCGCTTTCTGCCTCGCGGGGGCCGCGCTCCTCTCGCTGACGGAGGAGCGCCGGGTCTACAACCTGACCCGATGGCGAGAGTACCGGCTCAAGCGGCGGACGCGCCTTCTGGCGGTCCTGGCCGGGCTTTCGGCCGCCGCCGGCTTCGGCATCCGGCCGCACCTCGTTCTCGGATTCGGTCTCCTCTACCTCGTCATGGCGGGGCGCCTCTTCTCCCGAGCCGGCCGACGGGAGGTGGCGGTCTCCTTTCTCGGCGCCCTTCTGGCCGGGTCGCTCGCTTGGTTCGTCTGGCTGTCCGCACAGGCCGGCGGCATCGCCGGCCTCTCGGCCAGCGTGAGGGAGCGGGCGGATTTCCGGGCGCACGCGATGGCGACGGGAAGCGTCGGAAGCATCCCCGAATCCTTCGCCGTTCGCGACTTCCTCTCGCTCCGCCGGGCGGCCGTCTTCTGGCTCGTCTCCGCGGCCGGCGTGACGCTTCTCCTGAAACGGCGGAGCCGAGGCGCACTCGACCTCCTGCTCGTCCTCGGCCCCCTCTTCGTATCGCTCTGGTTCCTCCACAACCGCTCGATGTCGCGCTACTCGGTCCCGTTCGCGCTCGTCACGAGCCTTCTCTTCGGAGCCGGCCTCGAGGCGCTTCTCCGGCGGCGCGCCCTCGGTTTCGCCGCGGCGGTGGCCGCCGCCGGCTTCTTCGCGCGCGAGACCTGGCCGGAGGTCCTCCGCTCCGCGCGGGAGACGACGCCTCCGATGGCGGCGATCGGGACTCTCGAGCGGTACGTCCACCCCGGGCGCGAGACGATCGTGGCCGATGGTCCCTTCCACGCCTTCCTCCGGACGGAGATCTGGGAGGGGCGGCTCGCCGCCTGGGGCTACACGGCGGACGACTTCGTGTCGGGATCCGTCCAGACGAACAGGCGGCTCGTGCGGCTCGCCGACTTCACGGGTGACGTGGACCCTCCGTGCAACGTCGACCACGCCTGGCGGACCTGGGTCAAGAAAGGCCGCATCGCCGAGATGCTGGGGAACGGCCGACTCCTCGACGTCGGTCTGCGCGACCCGGCACCACCCCTCTTCGGTCCCGGCTTCGGCGTCACCGAGGAGGAGGCCGGGGCGCCGCCGTTTCACTGGGCCGGGCCTCGAGCCCGCCTCGTCGTTCCGGGGCTCGAAGGGCCGCCCGTCGCCCTCCTCTCGGGTGTGAGGGACAGCGAGGCTGGCGCCACGACGCTCCGGGTCTCGGACGCGGAGACGGGCGACGTCGTTCTCACGCGAAAAGTCGAGCCCGGGCCTTTCGAGCTGGCGATCATCCCGAAGACGATCTTCGGGCCTCTCCCCCGGCCGGTCACCTGGATCCTCTCGTGCGACCGCCCGGAGCCCCTCCCGAGGCTGGAGGGAGCCGAGCGCCCCCGCCTCGGCTGCTTCCGGGTCCTGGACGCGACCTTCTCGCTCCCGCCGGAGGCGATCTGGGCGTTGAGTGAGGGACGCTACGTTCTCGATGTCGGCCCTGCCTCGGATCGGAGCGCCGACCCCGACGGGTTCCACGCTCGCGAGCGGCTCTCTCCGTCCGGCCTCGAGATGCGCTGGACGGCGGGAGATGCCTCGGTCGCCTTTTCCCCGGTGGAGGGGTTCGTCCCTCGCCGGCTCGTGGTGAGGGCGCGGGCCCCCGCCGCAGAGCCGGTCCCGGTCCGCGTCACGGTGGGGGGGTTCTCCTGCGGGGAGATCCTCGTTCAGCCGGGCGACTTCGCGGACTACGGGCTCGACCTGCCCGAAAAGGGGAAGACGCCGTTTCTCGGGGAGGCGGCGGTGAGAATCGGTCTCGAGTCTCCGACCTGGGTCCCCCGGGACGCGGGACAGGGGGAGGACACCCGGGCGCTCGGCATCGGCGTGACCCGGATCAGCCTCGAGTAGGGCGGTCCCGGAGGGCGTCCCGGACGACGGCACCGAAGGCGACGAGGACGAGCGCGACGCCGGCGGCCCCCAGCGCGATCTCGCCCCCCGAGAGGGAAGCCGCACGGCTCGACCAGAGCCCCACGGCGAAGGCCGTCAGGAGGACGGCGCCGGCGTAGAGCAGCAGGACCAGGCGCGCTCTACGGACGAGAGATCTCCGGAGCCGCGGGAAGAGGGCGAGGACGAGCGGCGCTCCGACGAACAGAACGAGGAGCGCGGCCCGCTTCATCGCGAAGAGCCCGACCGCGCCCTAGGCGCTGCGGGCCGTCGTCAGCCTCGAGTGCTTCCGGCTGTAATTGAAGAAGATCGTCAGGCCGATGGCGAGCCAGACGACGAGACGGAGCCAGGTCACCCAGCCGAGGTTCAGCATCAGGTAGAAGCAGAAGATCGCGCCGAGGATCGGGACGAGCGGCACGAACGGCGTCCGGAACGGCCGGGGAGCGTCGGGGTTCGTGCGCCGGAGGATGACGACGGCGGCGGAGACGATGACGAAGGCGAGGAGCGTCCCGATGTTGACCATCTGCCCGAGATCGTCGATCGGCGTGAAGGCCCCGAGGAGCGCGCAGAGACTCCCGACGATCCAGGTCATCTTGAAAGGGGTCCGGAAGCGGGCGTGCACCTCGCCGAAGACCTTCTGCGGCAGGAGGCCGTCGCGCGACATGGCGAAGAAGACACGCGTCTGGCCGAGAAGCATGACGAGCATGACCGACGTCAGGCCGGCCAGCGCGCCCCCCGTGATCAGGAAGACGGCCCAGCGGAGGCCGTAGAACTCGAAGGCCTGGGCGAGCGGCGCCTTCAGGTCGATCTGGTTCCACTTCATCATGCCGGTCAGGACGCCCGCGACCGCAATGTAAAGGACCGTGCAGACGAGGAGCGAGCCGATGATTCCGAAGGGCATGTCTTTCTGCGGGTTCCTCGCTTCCTGGGCGGTCGTGGAGATGGCGTCGAAGCCGATGTAGGCGAAGAAGATGTAGGCGGCCCCCGAGGCGATCCCGGGGAAGCCGTTCGGGGCGAAATCCGCCCAGCTTCCGCCCCAGTTGACCGGCTTCACGAAGAAGACGCCGACGAGGACGACCATGACGACGACCGAGGTCTTGACGGCCACGATGCCGGCGTTGAACCGGGCCGATTCCTGGATCCCGATGGCGAGAACGCTCGTCACGAGGAGCGCGACGAGGAGGGCGAGGAGGTTGAGGACGATCGGGACTCCGAAAATCTCCGGAGGGGCCGGGAGCGGCGTGCCGGCGGCGGCGGCATCGTGGGCCATTCGGCTGTACGAGATCCAGTCGTTCGAGAGCCAGTCCGGGATGTGGAGGCCGAAGAGCTTCAGGAACTTGACGAGGTAGCCGGACCAGCCGACGGAGACGGTGGCGGCCCCCATCATGTACTCGAGGACGAGGTCCCAGCCGATGATCCACGCGAACAGCTCGCCGAGAGTCGCGTAGGCGTACGTGTAGGCCGAGCCGGCCAGCGGTATCATCGAGGCGAACTCGGAGTAGCAGAGGCCGGCGAAGACGCAGGCGACGCCCGCGAGGACGAACGACAGCGTCAGGGCCGGGCCGGCTCCCAGGATCTTCACGGTGCCGTCGGGGTTCGTGGAACCGTGCGCTCCGATGCCGGTCATGACGAAGATGCCGGCGCCGATGATGGCGCCGATCCCGATGGCGATGAGCGACCACCGGCCGAGGGCGCGCTTCAGAGTGTGCTCGCCCTCCTCGGCGCCTTCCGCGAGGAGTTGCGCGATCGGCTTCGTGGCAAAGAGGGAGTTCTGGGGCACGCGTCGACCTCCTCGGATGACGCCTTCTAATCGGGGACGGGGAGAAGATACACCAGCCGCTTAGAATCCACTCCGGAAGGGTTCACGATGAGCAGTCCCTCGACACCGGTCCTCGGACGGTCGGCCATCGGCGAGGAGTTCCGGTCGGACGCCAAGGGTTACGGGCCGAAGACGCCTCTCGATGGCGTCCGCGTCCTCCGCCTCGGCCGGCACGTGGACGACCGTGGCTTCCTCCTGGAGATCTACCGGGCGAAAGCCGACCAGCCGGGGACCGAAGCGCTCGCCGATTTCTTCCACGACCTCCCCGTGGCCCAGATCAACTACACGGTCGTCGACGTCCCGAACCACGTCAAGGGTCTCCACTACCACCTCAGACAGCAGGACGTCTGGTACTGCCCCCACCCTTCGAAGGCGAAGTTCGTCCTTCTCGACGTCCGGCGGGAGTCGCCGACGTACGGGATGACGCAGGTGATCGTGGCGGGAGGCGGGCACGACCTGCTCGTCAGGATCCCCGAGGGAGTGGCGCACGGCTACCGCCCCCTGACGAATCCGTGCGCGCTCCTCTACATCGTCACGCGGACCTTCGACGTGAAGGACCCCGACGAGTACCGGATCGCGTGGGACCACCCGGCGGTCAAAGACCTTTGGGACGTGCGGAACGGCTGAGGGGCTACCGCTTTTCCCGGACCGTCAGGACCGGAACCGGCGAGAGCCTGAGGACGCGTTCGGCGGTCGACCCGATCAGGAGCTTCTCGAGCGCGCCGCGACCGTGCGTCCCGAGAACGATGAGCGACGCCTTCACCTTCTTCGCCGTCTCCACGAGAGTGTCCGAGGGCCGGCCCCACCGGATCTCCGAGGTCGCCGAGACCCCCCTCTTTGCGGCCGAGGCGACCGCCTTCGCCAGGCGCTTCCGGGTCGCCTCCTCCCATTCCTTCTGCGTTGTCACGTCGAGGTAGGGGAGGGCGCCCGCCACGTCGAAGGCCTGGATCGGCTCGACGAGGACGTGGATCAGATGGATGCTCGCCCCCTGCGAGGCGGCGAGCGAGACCGCCAGCTCGAAGGCCCGCGCGGCGCAGAGAGAGAAGTCGGTCCCGACGAGGATCAATCTCAGGAAGGGTTCGGTCTTCCGGGGCGGCATGGTGCTCCTCCTTGATCCGTCAGCTCGATCCTAGAAGATTGCGTCTCGTAGCCATTTTTTCCACCGCGCCAGCGACCTCGGAGGCCGTCGGACGAAGTGCAGCCCGCGGCGAGGAGGCGTCGCGCCGCCAGAGGGCGACGCCGTCCACATAGGTCGCAGCGACGTGGCTCCGGTCGAAGGACCAGACAATCGGGCCATACGGGTCGCCGCGCCAGGCGGTCGGTGCGGCGAACCCCGCCTCGGGGTCGAGCAGGACGAAGTCGGCGCGCCGTCCGGCGGCGATGGTGCCGATATCTCCGAGGCCGAGGGCCGCCGCCCCGTCCGCCGTCGCCATCCGGACGACCGTCCAGGCCGTCAAAGGCGGGCTCCCGGGCCGGATGCGCGAGAGCTGGGCGGCGAGGCGCATCTCGGCGAACGGGTCGAGGCGGTCGTTGCAGGGGGCCCCGTCGGCGCCAAGCGTCACACGGACGCCCCGGGAGAGGTAATCGGCCACCGGGCAGATCCCCGAGGCGAGCTTCAGGTTCGACGAAGGGCAGTGTGCGACGTTCGTCCGGCGCGTCGCGAGAAGGGCGCGGTCCTCCTCGTCGGTGTGGATGACGTGAGCGAGGACGACGTCCGGCCCCGAGAAGCCGACCTCGTGCAGGTAGCGGACGCTCGACCGACCCGTCCGCTCGCGAACGAGCCGCGCCTCTTCGGCGTTCTCGGCGGCGTGCGTCTGGAGGAGGAGGCCGTGGACGCGCGCCTGCTCCGCCGCGGTCCGGAACACTTCCTCCGTGCAGGAAAGCACGAAGCGGGGGGAGAGCGCCACGCGGAGCCTTCCACCGCCGGCACCGTGCCACCGCGCCACGAGCCGCGCCGTCTCGTCCAGCCCTTCGCGCGAGGTCGCGTGGAGGGCCGGAGGGATCGAGGTGGAGTCGTCCATCAGGACGTTGCCCGAGGTGACGCGGGCGCCCGAGGCGGCGGCGGCCCGGAAGATGGCATCGGTGTGCCGGACGGAGCCCATGTCGAGGAGGGCCGTCGTCCCTCCGGCGATCAGCTCGGCGAGGCCGAGGCGGGCCGAGATCTCCATGGTCTCCTCGTCGTGCGCGGCTTCGCCCGGGAAGACGTGCGCCGAGAGCCACGGGAGGAGCGGGAGATCGTCCGGCCCGTTCCGAAGGAGCGTCTGGCAGAGATGGACGTGGGTCTGCACGAAGCCGGGGAGGAGCCAGAGACCGGCAGCGTCCAGCCGGTCGAGGGGGCGCCCTGCGGCCTCCATCTCCGCGGCCTTTCTCCGCGCCTCACCGTGAAGGGCGGCGATCCGCCCCTCCTCGACGAGGAGCGCCCCCTTCTCCGTCACGTCTCCCTCGCGCGTCATGGCGATGACGCGCGCGTTCTCGACAAGAAGGGGGTTCACGCGTCGATTATGACGGCGCCACGGGCGATCAAGGCGCTGGCGGCTCGGGCGGGACGGGCTCGTCGGGGAGGTCGGCCGCCGGAGCGCCCCCGAGGCCGAGACGCTCGGCGATCGGCACCTGCGAGGCGAGGACGAGGGCGATCAGGTCGGGAAGAGGGAGCCCCCATTCCTCGGCTCCTCTCGTGACGTAGGTCCGGTCCACCGTTCGAGCGAACGACTTCTCCTTGAGGCGCTTCAGAACCGATTCGACCGGGACGTCGGCGATCTTCTTCGAAGGGCGGACGAGGGCGCAGGCGCCGACGAACCCGGTCAGCTCGTCGGCCGCGAGGATCGCCCGTTCCATGGGGGTCGTCCGCGGGATGCGCGTGTAGAAGGCATGGCCGCCCACGGCCCTGATGATCGGCTCGGGCCAGCCTCGCTCCCGCAGGATCTCCATGCCGCGCCAGACGTGGTCCTCTTCGGTCGGGAACCTCTCGTAGTCGAAGTCGTGCAGCAGCCCGACGAGGCCCCACGTCTCGATCTCCGACGGGTCGGTGACGCCCGATGCCCGCGCGAGGTGACGCATCGTGGCCTCGACGGCGAGAGCGTGCCGGCGAAGGGCCTGGGATT
>JBLMYG010000086.1:0-2597 GCA_050258155.1 Acidithiobacillales bacterium | reverse complement strand
GAGGGGACGAGGCGCAGAAGGAACGCGACTTTTTCCTGAAG
Organism: Acidithiobacillales bacterium; assembly: GCA_050258155.1. Lineage (GTDB taxonomy): Bacteria > Acidobacteriota > Thermoanaerobaculia > UBA5066 > UBA5066 > DAOMFB01. The sequence continues at coordinate 2,556 of JBLMYG010000086.1, read as the reverse complement.
GCCGCTGCTGCTGTGCCGAAAGGTTACGAGTTCGGAAACAACAGGGCGGCGGACCTCCTGGCCATCGCGTCGAGCGTTCTGGATGGCGAGATGGCCGCCCGGAGCAGGAACTTCGGCGAGTCGGAGACGAAGTTGCGCCAAGCCGTCCGGGTCGAGGACGGCCTCCGCTACAACGAGCCCCCTGACTGGATGCAGCCCTCGCGGCACACGCTCGGCGCCGTGCTCCTCCGCGACGGAAAGTACGCCGAGGCGGAGAAGGTCTACCGGGAAGACCTCGCGCGCTACCCCGAGAACGGCTGGTCGCTCTTCGGCCTCGGGCGGGCGCTCCGGCTCCAGAAGAAGGACGCCGAGGCAGCGGACCTCGAGGCCCGCTTCCACAGGATCTGGGACCGGGCGGACGTCACCCTCGGCTCAACCTGCTTCTGCCAGCCGGGGGTCTGACGGTAAGCCCCCCGGCGGCGCGGCGTTCAGCCCTTTCGAGGACGGCGAGGCTCAGACGTTGTCGGCGCTGGTGTCGCCCCCACGGCCGCGTCGCGGCCCGGCGGGCGTATCGGCGCCCCACCTCCATTCGCGGATCTCGGGCATGTCATCGCCGAAACGGCTGATGTAGTTCTTGTGGTCGATGAGCCGGTCGCGGATGGCCTGCTTGGCGTAGGCCCTCCGGGAGCCGAGCTGCGGAAGCCGGTCGATGACGTCCTGCGCGAGATGGAAGCGGTCCATCTCGTTCAGCACCGCCATGTCGAAAGGCGTCGTGGTCGTCCCCTCCTCCTTGTAGCCGCGGACGTGCAGGTTCACGTGGTTCGTCCGGCGGTAGGTGAGACGGTGGATGAGCCACGGGTAGCCGTGGAAGGCGAAGACGATCGGCTTGTCCTTCGTGAAGAGGGCGTCGAAGTCGTGCTCGGAGAGCCCGTGGGGGTGCTCGCTCTGCGGCTGGAGCTTCATCAGGTTCACGATGTTGATCACCCGGATCCTCAGCTCCGGGACGTGCTTCCTGAGGAGCGACACGGCTGCGAGCGTTTCGAGCGTCGGGACGTCGCCCGCGCAGGCCATGACGACGTCCGGCTCTCCGTCCCGGTCGTTGCTCGCCCAGTCCCAGATTCCGATGCCGGCCGTGCAGTGCTTGATGGCCTGGTCCATCGTGAGCCACTGGGGCGCCGGCTGCTTCCCGGCCACCACCACGTTGATGTAGTTGCGGCTCCTGAGGCAGTGATCGGTCACGCTCAGCAGGCAGTTGGCGTCCGGGGGGAGATAGACGCGGACGATCCCCGCCTTCTTGTTCACCACGTGGTCGATGAAGCCCGGGTCCTGGTGTGAGAAGCCGTTGTGGTCCTGCCGCCAGACGTGGGAGCTCAGGAGGTAGTTCAGCGAGGCGATGGGCCGCCGCCACGGGATGTCGTTGCAGACCTTGAGCCACTTGGCGTGCTGGTTAAACATCGAATCGATGATGTGGATGAACGCCTCGTAGCACGAGAAGAAGCCGTGCCGCCCCGTCAGGAGATACCCTTCCAGCCACCCCTGGCACTGGTGTTCCGAGAGCATCTCCATGACGCGACCGCCGCGACCGAGGTGGTCGTCGTCGGGTACCGTCTCGGCGACCCAGGCCCGGTTCGTGACGGAGAGGACGTCTCCCCACCGGTTGGAGTTGTTCTCGTCCGGGCTGAAAAGCCGGAAATTCTTCGCATCGAGGTTCCGCTTCATGACGTCGCGCAGGAAGACCCCCATGACCCGGGTCGCCTCGGCCGTCGTCGCGCCGGGCTTCGGCACCTCGACGGCGTACTCGCGGAAGTCGGGCATCCTGAGATCCCGGAGGAGAAGGCCGCCGTTGGAGTGCGGGTTCGCGCTCATGCGGCGCGGCCCGGCGGGGGGCAGGCCGGCCAGCTCCGGAACGAGGGCGCCCTTCTCGTCGAAGAGCTCCTCCGGCCTGTAGCTCTTGAGCCAGCTCTCGAGAATCTTCACGTGGCCCGGCTTCGCCATGTCCCCCATCGGGACCTGGTGCGACCTCCACGACCCCTCTGTCTTCTTCCCGTCGACTTCCTTGGGGCCCGTCCACCCTTTCGGCGTCCTCAGGATGATCATCGGCCACTTCGGCCTGCCGATCCGTTCCCCGCTCCGGGCCCCTCCCTGGATGTTCTGGATCTTCTCGATCGCGTGGTCCAGGGCAGCCGCCATGAGCTGGTGCATCGCCTCGGGCTCCTCGCCCTCGACGAATGTCGGCTCGTAGCCGTAGCCGCGGAAGAGCTGCTCCAGCTCCTCGTGCGGAATACGGGCGAGGACGCAGGGGTTCGCGATCTTGTAGCCGTTCAGGTGGAGGATCGGGAGGACCGCCCCGTCGCCCACCGGGTCGAGGAACTTGTTCGAGTGCCAGCTCGTGGCGAGCGGGCCGGTCTCCGCCTCGCCGTCGCCGACGATGCAGGCGACGATCAGGCCGGGGTTGTCGAAGGCCGCCCCGTATGCGTGCGAGAGGGCGTAGCCGAGCTCGCCCCCCTCGTGGATGGAGCCGGGCGTCTCGGGAGCGACGTGGCTCGGAATGCCGCCCGGGAACGAGAACTGCGTGAA
>JBLMYG010000085.1:0-5196 GCA_050258155.1 Acidithiobacillales bacterium | reverse complement strand
ATCAGGCGGGCGTACGCCTCGACGTTCTCGATGTCCGGGACCCGGTCCACCAGCCCTGCGAGGTACGACGGCCCGCCGGCCCGTTCCAGCCTCCCCGTCTTCTCCAGCTCCCCCCGAACGGTGATCAGATCGCGCGCCTCGCTCCGGTCCGCCAGGGCGAGGCAGGCCTCGTAGACGAGGCGGTGCGGCTCGGCCGCGAAGTCGTCGGGGACGAGGAACTCCATGACCCGCGAGAGGAGCCCGCCGTCGATCAGGAGCGCGCCGAGTAGGCTCTTCTCCGCCTCGGGCTGTGCCGGCATCGCCTCGGGCTCGCGGGGGAGGGCGGGAACGGTCACGGACATGCAGAACCCGATTCTTACCTAAAACGGCATCCCCGGCGCCACCGACTCCGCCGGCCCTTATACCCCCGTCCGGGCGGGGGCGGGGGCGCGGAGAGCTTCGGCGACGAGGGCCTCCTGCTCGGCCTCGAAGGAGCGGTGAGAGCCGGGGGCGGGGCTCGCGAGAGGGCGGCGGCCGACGTACCGAAGGGGCCGGATCGGACCGACTCCCTCGACCAGACCGTCGATCAGCTGCGCACGAAGGAAGTGCCAGGCTCCCATGTTCTGCGGCTCCTCCTGCGCCCAGACGAGGTCCGCTTCCGCCGGGTAACGCCGGAGGAGCTCCCCGAGCTCCCGGCCGGGGAACGGATAGAGCTGCTCGAGCCGGACGAGCGCCACGTCGTCCCGCCCCGAAGCCGCGCGCGCGGCCAGAAGGTCGTAGAAGACCTTCCCGCTCGCCAGGACGACGCGGCGGACGGAGGGTCCGCCGCCCGCCTCGAAGGCGGGGTCGTCGAGAACGGGCCGGAAGTCTCCGTCGGCCAGCTCGTCGAGCCTCGAGACGACGCTCGGGTGGCGGAGGAGGCTCTTCGGCGCCATCAGAGCCAGGGGCTTCCGGACGTCCCCTGCCATCTGCCGGAGAAGAACGTGGAAGTACTGAGCTGGCGTCGTGGCGTTCACGACGCGGAGGTTCTCCTCGGCCGAGAGCGTCAGGAACCGCTCGAGGCGCGCCGAGGAGTGCTCGGGCCCCTGTCCCTCCTGCCCGTGCGGAAGGAGGAGGACGAGGCCGCAGCGCTGGTTCCATTTCTGCTCCGAGCCCGAGACGAACTGGTCGATGACGATCTGCGCGCCGTTCGCGAAATCGCCGAACTGGGCCTCCCAGAGGACGAGGGAGGAGGGATCGGCCACGGAGTAGCCAAACTCGAACCCGAGGACGGCGTTCTCCGAGAGGAGCGAGTCGATCACCTCGAACTCCGCCTGTCCTCCCGGCGCGATGTTGTTCAGGGGAACGTACTCGACGCCGGTCCGGTGGTCGGCCAGAACGGCGTGGCGCTGGCTGAAGGTGCCGCGCCCCGAATCCTGCCCGGACAGGCGGACCGGGACGCCGTGCAAGAGGAGCATGCCGAAGGCGAGCATCTCCGCTCCGGCCCAGTCGACCTCCGGCCGTCCGCTCGCGTACTCGGCCCGCTTTTTCAGGAGGGGGCGAAGCTTCGGGTGGATCTCGAAGCCCGGAGGAACGGTCGCCACCGCCTCGACGATCCGGAGAAGGGCGGCGCGCGCGTCGAGGCCCGGGTCGATGCGCGGAGCCGGGGGAACGGCGAGCGAGTCGACGAAGGCGGGGCGGGCCCGGCCTCCCGCCGAGGCGTCGAAGGCGGCCTCGAGCTTCCCGCGCGCCTCGGCCCACATCGCTTCGACCTCGGCGGCCTCCATCTGCCGGTCGCGCACGAGGTGCTCGCCGTAGAGATGCGCCGTCGAGGGGTGCGCCTTGATCTTCTGGTAGAGGAGCGGCTGCGTGTAGCTCGGCTCGTCCCCCTCGTTGTGCCCGTACCGCCGGTAGCTGACGAGGTCCACGACGACATCGCGGTGGAACCGGCAGCGGTAGTCGAGCGCCATGTCGACGGCGTGCAGGGCCGCCTCCGGGTCGTCGCCGTTCACGTGGAAGACCGGCGCCTGGATCATCTTGGCCACGTCGGTGCAGTAGGTCGAGGTCCGCGCCTCGGCCGGTGTCGTCGTGAAGCCGATCTGGTTGTTGATGACGAGGTGGACCGTGCCGCCCGTCCGGAAGCCGTGGAGCTGAGACATGTTGAGCGTCTCGGCCACGACCCCCTGGCCGGCGAACGCGGCGTCGCCGTGGATCAGCACGGGCATCACCTTCTCGTGCTTCCGGTCGCCGAGCCGCGTCTGCTTCGCCCGGACCATCCCCTCCACCACGGGGTCGACGGCTTCCAGATGGCTCGGGTTGGGCGACACGCCGACACTCACGCGACCTCCGCCCGGCGCCCGGTGGACGCCCACGGCGCCGAGGTGGTACTTCACGTCGCCCGAGCCCTGGATGGAGGCCGGGTCGGGGACGTCCTCGAATTCCGCGAAGATCTCGGAAACGGGCTTCCCGACGATCGTCGTCAGGACGGTCAGCCTCCCGCGGTGCGACATCCCGATGACGACCTCGCCGATGCCCGTCTCCGCGCAGCGGTCGAGAAGGCGCGTGAGGAGCGGGATGGCCGCCTCGCCTCCCTCGAGCGAGAAACGCTTGTGCCCGATGTATTTCGTGTGCAGGAACTTCTCGAAGGCTTCGGCCTCGACGAGCTTCCGGAGGATCCCCTTCCTGTCGGCGTCGGTGAGAGCGGCGCGGTTCCGCGTCGACTCCATCCGCGTGAGGAGCCACTGCTTCTGGACCGGGTCGGCGTTGTACATGAACTCGGCGCCGATTTGCCCGCAGTAGGTCTGCCTGAGGATCTCGAGGATCTCGCGGAGCGTCGCCCGGTCCGTCCCGCCGAGGCGGCTCGTGGCGAAGGGCCTGTCGAGGTCCCACATCGTGAAGCCGTAGCTGTGGGGGTCGAGGTCGGGGTGGTACGGAATGTCCTCGCCGGGCCCAAGCGGATCGAGGTTCGCCACGAGGTGGCCGCGCACGCGGTAGGCGTTGATGAGCGCGCCGACGCGCGCCTGCTTCTCGACCGCCTCCATGTTGCGGCCCCCCGCGAAGAAGGGGGGGTTCAGGTCCTTCTCGAACCGGACCGGCCGGTGCGGGACCCTCAGGTCGTGGAAGATCCGCTCGTAGAAGCTGTCGCCGCCCAGAAGGAGCAGCTCGAGCGTGGCGAGGAACTGTCCCGACTGGGCCCCCTGGATGATCCGGTGGTCGTACGTCGAGGAGACGTTCATGACGCGCGAGATGCCGATGGCCGAGAGGACCTCCTCGGGCATCGACGCGAACTCGGCCGGATAGCCGATGGCGCCCGTGGCAACGATCGTCCCCTGGCCCGGCATGAGGCGCGGCGCCGAGGCCGTCGTTCCGACCGTGCCCGGATTCGTCAGAGTGAGCGTCGTCCCGGCGAAGGCGTCGGGGTCGAGCTGTCCCTTTCGGGCCTTCGTGACGACGACCTCGAAGGCGTCGAGGAGCTGCCCGAACGTGAGCGAGCCGGCCCCGCGGATGTTCGGGACGAGGAGGGTCCGGCTGCCGTCCTTCTTCGTGACGTCGATGGCGATCCCGAGGTTCACCTCGGGCCGGCGGACCCGGACCGGCCTCCCCTCCGCCTCGGAGTAGGCGTCGTTCATCCCCGGATGCTTCTCCAGGGCACGGAGGACCCCCCACGCCACGAAGTGGGTGAAGGAGACCTTCGGCTGGCCCAGCACCTCGCGGTGCCGGTTCAGGATCCGGCGGTTCTCCTCCATCGTCTTGGCCGCGATCAGCCGGTTCGACGTGGCGACCGGGACGGCGAGCGACGCGTCCATGTTCCTCGCGAGCGCGGCCGCGCCTCCCACGAGGGGGACGGCGTCACCTTCGAAAGGAGGAGCGAAAGCCGGCGCCGGGGCGGGAGACGGAACGTCCGGGAGGGCGGCAGGCCGAGCCGCTGGCGCCGCCGGACCGCCGGACACGGCTGCCGTCAGGCGGGCCCCGGCTTCGGGACCCGTTCCCGCCGCGGCCTCGGCCGACTCAAAGGCCCGGCGCCACCCTTCCTCGACGGAGGCCGGGTTCAGCCGGTAGCTCGCGTAGAGCTCGAGGGCAAGGCCGGCATTGGCCCCGAACTCCTCCACGAGGGCTGCGACGACGGTCGGGTCGGCGTTCTGATTCATTACCAGACTCATTCTAGCTTTCGGACTCACGCCGTTACGTCGCGCCGGATGAACACGACGAATCCGAACGCTGTGGCCGCGAACGCCCAGGCGGCCAGGACCTCGGCGCAGAAAGCGAGGGTCATTCCCGGGAATGGCGTCGGCACCCCCGTGTAGTACTCCGCGAGCGGGAGGCACGAGACGAAGAACCACTTCGCCCCTTCCCAGTCCGACGCGACCCGCGACAGGATGGTTCCCCCGATCAGCGTCGCCATCATCGTCCCCATCGCGGCTGCGGTGGAGCGGAAAACGACCGACAGGAGCATCGTGACGCCCCCGACGGCGAGGGCCGAGAACCAGGCGAGCCCCCACGCCGCGAAGGCGTCCTGCCAGAGCGGGAGGACGCGGACCCCCGACACGTCGAAGCCCGCCGCCGTGAGGCGGAAGCCGGTCACCACCGGCGCCCCCCAGCCCTTCCACCCGAACGCGACACCGGCGATGCCCCACGAGAGCGCCGCCGCAGCGAGGATCGTCAGCGTCGTGAAGAGGATCATCGCGGCGAACTTCGAGAGGAGCACCTTCCACCGCGCCACGGGCCGGGTCAGGAGCAGCGTCACCGTCCCCTCGGAAAACTCCGAGGAGACGAGGTCCGCACCGAGGACGGCCACGAGGAGCGGCAGGAGAAGGATCGACCCGACCCCCGCGAAGGTCCGGCAGAAGAGAGGCCCGGTCACCGCGTCGGGGTCGATGTTCTTTTCGAGGTGGTACTTCAGCCGCCCCGTCTCGAAGCGGAGCCAGCGGGCCCAGCTCGGGGGCAGGCTCCGCTGCTGCGCGAGGCGCCGCTCCATCTGCCCGAGGCGTGCCTCGGCGCGACCCCGCCAGTCCCGGCCGGGGTGGTCCCTCTCGGCGTTCTTTCGCTGCCGGTCCTGCGCGAAGACCACCACTCCGAGAAGGACAGCCAGGACGAGAAGGACGACGCGAAACCGCTTCCGGCGGAGGATCTTCAGGGTCTCGTTCTCGGTCATCCTCGCGAGCAGCGACACCTCCCGCTCGACGGGACTCACACGGTCTCCCCCGCCGTCTTCTCGAGGAAGAGGTCCTCGAGGGAGCG
>JBLMYG010000084.1:0-4110 GCA_050258155.1 Acidithiobacillales bacterium | reverse complement strand
CGCTCCGGGAGGCACTTCGTCGTCCTCCAGAGAAAGTCGTGGTCGAGCTCCTCCGCCGATGGGGACTTGAAGGAGAAGACCTGGCACCCCTGCGGGTTGACGCCCGACATGACGTGCTTGATCGTCCCGTCCTTCCCCGCCGCGTCCATCGCCTGAAAGATCAGGAGGACGCCCCAGCGGTCCTGCGCGTAGAGCTTGTCCTGGAGGTCGGCCAGCAGCTTCACACCGGTCGCCAGAATCTCGCGGGCCCGCTGCTTCTCTTCCTTCAGCCCGGCCGTGTCGGCCGGGTCCCACTCCTTGAGCCTGAATCTTTTTCCCTCGGTGATGCGGTACGGCCGGACGAACTCCCGGATTCTCGACATCCTGATCCTGGCCATGCGAGCGGCTCCTCTCCCGCGGAGAATAGCCTTCGGGGCAGCAGGAGCGCTCTGTCGTCGCCGCATCACGCTTCTCCCGCAACGACGTACTACACTCCGCTGCGGCCGTTGGGGAAATGACCGTTCCTGCCGACGATGCCCTCCCTGTCCTCTACCTCGCCCGGCACGGCGAGACCGCGTGGAGCCTGATGCGCCAGCACACCGGCCTGACGGACCTGCCGCTGACCGAGCGGGGGGAGCGAAACGCGCGCCGGCTCGGGGAGCGCCTGTCGGGCCTGAGATTTGCGAAGGTGTTCACCAGCCCGCTGAAGCGGGCCATCCGGACCTGCGAGCTGGCCGGCTTCGGTCCCGTGGCCGAGATCGACAGGGACCTCGTCGAGTGGAACTACGGCGACTACGAGGGGCAGACGACAGAAAAGATCCACGAGGCGCGCCCCGACTGGGAGCTCTTCCGCGACGGCTGCCCCGGGGGCGAGACGCCGCAGGAGGTCGGGTTACGGGCCGACCGCGTCGTCGGCCGGATCCGGGCGGCCTGCGCCGACGTCCTCCTCTTCTCGAGCGGCCACTTCCTGCGGGTGCTGGCCGCCCGCTGGCTCGGCCTGCCGGCATCCGGAGGGCGGCTTCTCGTACTCGACACCGCCAGCCTGAGCGCTCTCGGGTACGAACACACCATCTCGGGACCGGCGATCCGGCTATGGAACGACACACGCCACCTCCATGCCGTGAGGAGAATTTCGTCATGAGCACGCGGAAACCCGAACCCTCGCCAGGGAAGAGGACGTCGAGAGTCTCTGCCGAGCTGCTCGCCCGGTACGGCTGCGGCCCGATCCCGCTGGCCGGTACGGCCAACGGCTTCTACGAGCGTCACCTCGTCTTCGACAACGCCGTCGCCCTCCCGACGGCCGGGCCTCGGCAGCGCTTCGAGGCCTTCGCGCACGCCATCCGCGACATCCTGACGCAGCGGTGGGTGGCGACAAACGAGACGTACGAGCGGGAGAACCCGAAGCGGGTCTACTACCTCTCGATGGAGTTCCTGATCGGCCGCTCGGCCGCGAACAACGTCACGAACCTCCTCCTCGCCGATGCGGTGAAGGAGGCCGCCAGAGCGCGAAAGCTCGAAGGTCCCGGCATCCTCGAAGAGGAGCCCGACGCCGGCCTCGGGAACGGCGGGCTCGGACGGCTCGCGGCCTGCTTCCTCGACTCGATGGCCACGATGCAGCTCCCCGCCATGGGGTACGGCCTGAGGTACGAGTACGGGATCTTCCGGCAGACGATCCGGGACGGTTGGCAGGTGGAGCAGGCGGACAACTGGCTCCGCCGCCCCGACCCGTGGGAGGTCCCGCGCCCGCACGAGCAGGTCGAGATCCCGATCGCCTGCTCCTTCGAGCTGAAGGGCGGGGCCCTCCGTCCCGTCCCCGGAAAGCCGTCGAAGCTCCTCGGCATCCCCTACGACCGCCCCGTCGTCGGCTACGGCGGGAAGACGATCAACACGCTCCGCCTCTGGGCCGCGGCCGCCTCGGATTTCTTCGACTTCGCCGAGTTCTCGAGCGGCGACTTCATCGGAGCCCTCGCCGAAACGCTTTCGGCCGAGTCGCTGACGCGCGTCCTCTATCCCGACGACTCGACGACGCAGGGGAAAGGGCTCCGCTTCGTTCAGGAGGGCTTCCTCGTCGCCTGCTCGCTGGCCGACATCGTCCGGCGCTTCCGGAGGGGGAACGCCGACTGGAACGCCTTCCCCGAAAAGGTCGCCGTCCAGCTCAACGACACGCACCCGGCCCTCGCCGTCCCCGAGCTGCTGCGGATCCTCCTGGACGAAGCGCATCTCGGCTGGGACGAGGCATGGGAGATCACCCGGAAGACGCTCGCCTACACGAACCACACGCTTCTCCCCGAGGCTCTCGAGACGTGGCCGCTCAAGTGGTTCGAGGTGCTCCTCCCCCGCCACCTCGAGATCATCTACGAGATCAACCGCCGGCTCCTCGCCGACGTCCGCAGCCGCTTTCCGGGCGACGAGGGAAAGGTCGAGCGGACCAGCCTGATCGAGGAGAAGGGCGAACGGAAGGTCCGGATGGCGAACCTCGCCATCGTCGGCTCCCACTCGACGAACGGCGTCGCGAAGATTCACTCGGAGCTCCTCCGGACGACGACGGTCCGGGACCTGGCCGAGATTTTCCCGGAGCGGTTCAACAACAAGACGAACGGGGTCACGCCGCGCCGATGGCTCCTCCTCTGCAATCCGGAGCTCGCGGAGGCCATCACGTCCGCGATCGGCGACGGGTGGATCACCGACCTTTCCCAGCTCCGGCGCCTCGGGCCTCTCGCCGACGACAAGCGCTTTCGCGGCGCCTTCCGGCGGGCCCAGCGCGACGCGAAGGCCCGCTTCGCCGATTACCTCGGAAAGGCCTGCGGCCTCGCCGTCGACCCCGAAACGATCTTCGACAGCCAGGTGAAGCGGATCCACGAGTACAAGCGGCAGCTCCTGAACGCTCTCCGCATCGTCGTCCTCTACAACCGGCTGCGGCAGGACCCGAAGGCGAAGATGCCGCCGCGGACGTTCTTCTTCGCGGGGAAGGCAGCGCCTGCGTACCACCTCGCGAAGCTTGTCATCAAGCTCCTGAACAACCTCGCCGGGACGATCGACGGCGACCCGGCGGTGAATCGACGGCTCAAGGTTCTCTTCCTCCCCGAGTACAACGTCTCCCTCGCCGAGAGGCTGATCCCGGCCACGGACGTCTCGAACCAGATCTCGACCGCCGGCTACGAGGCGAGCGGGACGAGCAACATGAAGTTCATGATGAACGGCGCGCTGACGATCGGGACGCGCGACGGCGCCACGATCGAGATGGCCGAGGAGGCGGGGAAGGAGAACTTCTTCCTCTTCGGCCTGACGGCGGACCAGATCGCCGGGAGCGCGGCCTGGTACGACCCCTGGTGGCACGTCCAGAACGAGCCGGAGACGCGCGCGGCGCTCGACCTGATCTTCTCGGACCACTTCAGCAGGAACGAGCCCGGTGTCTTCGCACCGCTTCGCGACGCCCTCCTGACGAGCGGAGACCACTACCGGCACCTCGCCGACCTGACGTCGTACCTCGAGGCCGACCGGAAGCTCTGCGAGCTCTGGGACGACCCGGACGCCTGGGCGCGGAAGGCCATCCTAAACGTGGCGGGATCCGGCAAGTTCTCCAGTGACCGGACGATCGCCGAATACGCCGCCGGCATCTGGAACGTGAAGGCCTGCCCGGTCCCCTGAGGCGGCAGACCGCCCGACCGAAAGGAAGATGACGATGGCAATCTCCCCCCTCGCAGGGCAGCCGGCGCCGAAGGAGATCCTGGTGGACCTCGCCCGGCTCGAGCGGGACTACTTCGACCGCCGGCCCGACATGGGCGAGCCAGATCAGCGCGTCAGCTTCGGGACGAGCGGCCACCGGGGGTCGCCCCTCCGTGGAAGCTTCAACGAGGAGCACATCCTCGCCATCACGCAGGCCATCTGCGACTGGCGGCGGGCTCACGGGACCGACGGTCCGCTCTACATGGGAAAGGACACGCACGCGGCCTCCGGCCCCGCCCAGCGGACGGCGCTCGAGGTCCTCGCGGCCAACGGGATCGAGACGCTCATCCACCAAAGCGACGGCGTCACGCCGACGCCGGTCGTCTCGTGGCTGATCCTCGTCCACAACCGCGGGCGAAAGGAGCACCTCGCCGACGGCATCGTCGTCACGCCATCGCACAACCC
>JBLMYG010000083.1:0-3713 GCA_050258155.1 Acidithiobacillales bacterium | reverse complement strand
CGAGCCTGTCTCGCATCGTCGTTCCGTCGATGAACTCCATGACCAGGACGTGCCGGCCCGAGATCTCTTCGAAGGCGTGGATCGTCGCGATGTTGGGGTGGTTCAGCGCCGCCAGCAGCTTAGCCTCCCGACCGAACCGATCGACTCTCTCTTTGTCCTCGACGAACTCCTCCGGCAGGACCTTCAGGGCCACGTCGCGCTCGAGCGCCAGTTCCCGCGCCCGCCAGACCTCGCCCATTCCTCCCGTCCCGAGATGCGAGAGAAGCTCGTACGGGCCGAGACGTGCGCCGGAACAGAGACTCACGTGATTCGCAGGAATTATCCGCCGCACTCGGCGCCGTGCGATCCCAAACCTGCCCCTAAGGAGACCTCGGGTGCTACGGCCTCCTTCTCGAGAAGCTGTCTTTGCGCGTTGAGACGGCGGCCGGCTCAGAACGGCGGCCGAAGCCAGCGCGAGACGGAGCAGGGTTCGCTCGGGCGCCGGTCGACGCCGTCCTTCAGCGAGAGGACGCGGTCTTCCTCGAGGACGTACGGCGGCCGGGCCGCGAGGAGGGGTCCTTTCACGTCGTCGGGAAGGACCCGCGCCGGAAACGCAATGACCCAGAGGCGCCCCGGAACGGGCGGACGGCGAAGGGCGGCCTTCACGCTCGGGAAGACCTCGACGCCCGAGCGCCTGAGGTAGAACTCCATCGGCGGGGTGGGCGGCTGGCCGGACGTCCCGACGAAGACGATGCCGTCGCCCGGACCGGCCCGGGAACCGATCTTCGACACCACAGAGCGGATGATGGCGTCGGCCGGCGACTTGAACGGCTGCACGACGTCGATGGCCATCCCGGTGAGGCCGATGAGGGCCAGGACCCCGCCGGCCACGGTCGCGCGCCGGCGCGCTTGCTCGGGCGAGGGACTTCGGACTCCGAGCGCCACCGCGAGGCCGTTTCCGGCCAGAAGGCAGATCGAGGGAGCCAGATGCTGCGCCACGCGCGGATGCGGCCCGTACGGATAGAGGTGGAGGGCCGCCGCCGCGAGCGTCCAGGCGAAGGGAAGGACGAGGAGGGCGACCGTCTGGCGGGCACGGGTCCTGTAAAGGGCGACGGCCCCGATGACGCAGAGGACGAACGTCACCGCTCCCGCCCCCGCGACGTCCCCGAGCGGATACGCGAAGAGGTTTCCCACGTGGGCCGTGACCAGCCAGACGAGGAGCGGCCCCGGCCGCCTCGGCGGGAAGGACTCTTCCCAGTATTCCCGGAGAAACTTCCGGGACGCTTCGAACTGCTCGACGCCGACGGTCAGATAGGAGCCGAAGAAGACCGCGCCCGCGAGAAGGGCACCGGCGAGCACGAGAAGGCGGACCCGCACGTCCGGATGCCGGTGGATGTGCGGGACGAGGACACACCCCAGCGTGGCGAGGATGAAGACGCTCGGATAGGAGAGGGCGGCCGCGACCGGCGCGAGAAGGACGATTCCGACGATCGGCCGGAGCCGGCTCGTGTCGGCGAGCCACTCGAACGCCAGGATCAAAAACGCGATCGCGAACAGAAGGTCGAGGGTGTATGGCTTGACCTCGGCCGAGAACCGGACCGGGAAGTACGCGACGGAGAGGATGCCGACGGCGAGGACTGCCGCAAGCGGCTCGAGCATCCGGCGCGCCAGACGAACGAAGAGGAGGAGCGCGAGAATCCCCGCGACGAACGGGAGGAAGCGGAGGACCAGCTCGTACGGGCCGAGAAGCTTCATCCCGGCCCATTCCACCCAGAGGAAGAGGACGGGGGCCACCTGCGCCCGGAGAGGGCGCAGCGCTTCCGAGAAGGTGTGGGCGTCCATCAGGTTGAGGGCCAGGAACGCCTCGTCCAGCCAGAGGGGGAAGTCGAGGAGGTACCGGAGCAGCCGCCAAGCCACCCCGATCAGGAGAAGAAGACGCGCGATCCTCCAGAGGCCGCCCTCGGACACCATCCTCATCTCACCCTGCGGCGTCCGCCCGGGCGCCGGTCCGGCCCGCCTACCGGGAGCCCAGGACCTGCTTCAGCGTCTCGCCCATGAGGGCCGGAGAGTCGGCCACGTGAACGCCGGCCTCCTTCAGCGCCTTCACCTTTTCGGCGGCAGTTCCCTTGCCACCCGAGATGATGGCCCCCGCGTGCCCCATCCGCCGCCCCGGGGGTGCCGTCCGGCCGGCGATGAAAGCAACGACCGGCTTTTTCAGGTTCCCCGCGATCCAGCAGGCGGCCTCCTCCTCTGCGCTCCCCCCGATCTCGCCGATCATGATGACGGCCTTCGTCTCCGGGTCGTCGCGGAAGAGGGTCAGCGTGTCGATGAAGTTGGTGCCGTTGATGGGATCTCCGCCGATGCCGATGCAGGTCGACTGGCCGAAGCCGAGGGCGGTCGTCTGCCCGACGGCCTCGTAGGTCAGCGTCCCCGACCGGGAGACGACGCCGACGAACCCGGGCTGGTGAATTCGCGCCGGCATGATGCCGATCTTCACCTTCGCGGACGGACGGATGATTCCGGGACAGTTCGGTCCGATCAGACGGGGCTTCTCCCCGTTCTGTCTGCGGCACTCCGGTCGCCCGAGATAGGCTTTGGCCCGGATCATGTCGTTCACCGGGATCCCCTCGGTGATGGCGACGATCAGGGCGATCCCGGCGTCCGCCGCCTCCATGATGGCGTCGGCGCAGGCGGCGGGGGGGACGAAGACCATCGAGGCGTTGGCGCCCGTCGTCCTCACCGCCTCGGCGACCGAGTTGAAGACCGGGATCCCCTCGACGGAGACCCCCCCCTTCCCGGGGGTGACGCCCGCGACGACCTGCGTCCCGTACGCTTTCGCCGCGAGGGCGTGAAACGTCCCCTCGCGTCCGGTCAGGCCCTGGACGACGAGCTTCGTGTTCCTGTCGACCCACGCGCCGGCGCTCACCGTCCACCTCCCAGCGACGCGATGACCTTCTCGGCCGCGTCCTTCATCCCGTCCGCGGGGATGACGGCGAGCCCCGAGCTCTTCAGGATCGCCTTCCCCTCCTCCACGTTCGTCCCCTCGAGACGGACGACGACCGGGACCTTGATGCCGATCTCCTTCACGGCGTTCACGACGCCGGTCGCGATGATGTCGCAGCGCATGATGCCGCCGAAGATGTTGATGAGCACGGCCTTCACGTTCTTGTCCGAGAGGAGGATCCTCATCGCGTTCTTGACCTGCTCCTCGTTGGCGCCCCCGCCGACGTCGAGGAAGTTGGCGGGCTTTCCGCCCGCGTACTGGATGATGTCCATCGTGGCCATGGCGAGGCCGGCGCCGTTGACCATGCAGCCGACGTTGCCGTCGAGCTTGATGTAGTTGAGGTCGTACTTCGACGCCTCGACCTCGAGCGGGTCCTCCTCGTCGAGGTCGCGGTACTCCTTGATGTTCGGGTGGCGGTAGAGGCCGTTGTCGTCGAAGTTCATCTTCGCGTCGAGGGCGAGGACGTCGCCCCCGCCGGTGACGAGGAGCGGGTTGATCTCGGCGAGCGAGGCATCGGTCTCGACGTAGGCCCGCGCGAGCGCGATGAAGAACTGACACGCCTTCTTGTGCGTCTCGCCCGAGAGCCCGAGCGCGTAGCTGACCTTCCGGGCCTGATAGGGCTGAAGGCCCCACGCCGTCTCGAACGGCTCCTTCACGATCGCGGCGGGATCCTTCGCGGCGACCTCCTCGATCTCCATCCCCCCCTGGGACGAGACCATCAGGACCGGCT
>JBLMYG010000082.1:0-5153 GCA_050258155.1 Acidithiobacillales bacterium | reverse complement strand
CGGCCGGAGCTGGCAGACGGTGGACGTTCCGGCGGCGCTCAAAGCCGGCGGGGAATGGCGGGAGAAAATCCGAAAATCGCTCGTGGCGCGGGCGGCGGACTGACGCTCGACGACAGATCGGCGCCTCTCTCTTCTTTGCGACGTGACGGAGGGGTGGAGTCGTCTCCCGGCCCGACACGCGCGATACAGGTCTTCCGGCGGGCGCGACGCGCGTAAAGTCGGAGCGATGATCTGGCTCAAGGATCTTCTCTTCCTCGTCGCTATCCCGGGGATGATGGTGGGAGGGTTTCCCTACCTCGTCCTCCTCACGCGCGGGGCGCCGCCCCGCTGGCCATCCCTCGCTTCGCTCGGCTTCCCGGCGTGCGGGCTGCTTCTGATTGCGGGTGGTGTGGCGGCGCTCCTTCACTGCGTCGCCGCCTTTGCGCGCCGCGGACGCGGCACCCCGTTCCCTCTCGACCCGCCGAGACAGCTGGTCGTGGGCGGCCTCTACCAGTACGTCCGGAACCCGATGTATGTGGCCATCCTGAACATCGTCCTCGGCGAATCGGTCCTTTTCAGGTCCGGGGAGCTGATCGTCTACTGGTTCTCCGTCCTCCTCGGCTTCCACCTCTTCGTCGTCCTTTACGAGGAGCCGACGCTCAGGAAACAATTCGGCCGCGAGTACGGTAGCTACTGCCGCCGAGTGCCGCGGTGGGTCCCGACCCGCCGCCGGCTCCCCCTCCCCGAGGTGCTTCGTCCTGAACGCCCGCTGCCAGGAGCGACGAGAGGTCTAGACTTGTCGGCAGATTGACGATTCAACCGGGGGTGCGTTTCGGCACGTTCGAGATCGTCTCCCGGCTCGGCTCGGGCGGGATGGGGGAGGTCTGGAAGGCAAAGGACCTTCGCCTCGGGCGCACCGTCGCAATCAAGGTTCTTCCGGAGACGTTCTTCGAAGACGAGGAGAGGAAAGCCCGATTCGGAAGGGAGGCTCGCACGCTCGCGAGCCTGAATCATCCAGGAATCGCCACCCTCTATTCATTCGAGGAGATTTCGGGACGCCATCTTCTCGTGCAGGAGCTCCTCGAGGGGAGAACCCTTCGAGAGGAGCTGCTCGAGGGAGCCCTGCCGGCCAAGAGGGCCGTGGAGATCGGCGTCCAGGCGGCGCGGGCTCTCGCCGCCGCCCACGAGAAGGGGGTCGTCCACCGCGACCTGAAGCCCGAGAACGTCTTCCTGACGAAGGACGGCCGGGCCAAGATTCTCGACTTCGGCCTGGCGAAGCCGGAACGGAGAGACGCGGGGGAGGGCGGAACGAAGGCCGAGACGGCATCGGTCCTGACCGAGGCGGGCGTCGTCATGGGAACGGTGAGCTACATGGCCCCCGAACAGCTGCGGGGCGAGACGGCCGACCGCCGGACCGACCTCTTCAGCTTCGGAGTCGTCCTTCAGGAGATGCTGTCCGGGCAGAGCCCCTTCCGGCGAACGACGGCCGCGGAGACGATGAGCGCGATCCTCAAGGATGAGCCGCCGCCGCTACCGGAAGGGACGCCGCAGGGCCTTGCGCTGGTCGTGAGCCGGTGCCTCGCGAAGAACCCCGGGGACCGCTTCCAGACGGCGAGCGATCTGGCCTTCTCGCTCGAGGCGCTCTCGGGCGGGACCCTCCGGATTGTGGAGCCTTCTGTTCCCCACGCCCGCCCTCGTGCCGTCGTCGTCTCCCTTGTGGCGGTCGCCATGGCCGCGGGCCTCGCGGGGATGTATGCGCTCGGGAAGCGGGCCGGCGTCGCCCCCTCTCCCACGTACAAGCGTCTGACGTTCCGGCGCGGATTCGTCTCGAGAGCCCTCTTCGCCCCCGACGGGCAGACGATCCTCTACACGGCTTCCTGGGAGGGACAGCCACGGGAGGTCTTCTCGACGCGGGTGGATTCAAAGGAGTCTCGCCCGCTCGGCATTCCCGGCGTGTCAGAAATTCTTTCGGTCTCAGCGTCCGCCGAGGCGCTCGTCCTCCACCGCAGCGGGGAGGGACGAAGCGCCCTGGCCCAGGTTTCACTCGCCGGCGGAGCGCCCCGGGACCTCCTCGAGGGCGTCTCCAGCGCCTCGTGGGGGCCCGGTGGGAGTTCCTTCGCCGTTCTCGTGCGCGCCCGGGGGGCCCGACGGATCGAGTTCCCGTCCGGACAGGTGCTTCTTTCGACGCCGGACTACATCGATGACGTCTGCGTCTCCCCGGAAGGAAGGTACGTCGCCTTCCTCTCCCGGCCGAACACCTCGACCGGCTACTCGGTCGATGTCGTCGACCGCGATGGAAAGCGCCGAAGCCTTTCGAAGGGGTGGAACTACGTCCAGTCGGGGGGGCTGGCGTGGTCGCCCAAGGGAGACGAGGTCTGGTTCGCCGGGGACCGGGACGGCGGGACCCGCTGGCTCAACGCGGCGTCGCTCTCCGGGGCCGAGCGCGTCCTCACGCGCCTGCCGGACGACGGCGCCGTCCACGACGTCTTCCGCGACGGCCGCCTTCTCCTGACGCGCGAGGTCCGCCGGCACAGCGTCGTCGTCCTTCCTCCGGGCGAGTCGCGGGAGCGGGACCTTTCGTGGCTCGATTTCTCGTCCGTGGCGAGTCTCACGCCGGACGGACGGAAGGTTCTCATCGTGGAGTTCGGCGAGGGGGGTGGGGCGGGTTACACGTCCTATCTCCGGAAGACGGACGGCTCCCCGGCGACGCGGCTCACCGAAGGGGGCTCGGTGCTGTCGCCCGACGGCCGGTGGGCCGTCGCCGTCGTTCGGGGAGGGCCGCCGAAGCTGATGCTGGTGCCGGCCGGCGCAGGGGAGACGCGCCCGCTGCCACTCGGCGGGATCACGTCGACGAACTGGATGGAGTGGACTCCGGACGGTCGACACGTCCTCTTCAACGGGCGCGAGAGGGGCGCCGGATACCGCGTCTATCGGAAGGACGTGAACTCTCCGGCCCTTCCGGAAGCGCTGACGCCGGAGGGATACGCGATTCCCTGGGGCAGCCAGCCCGTCTCTCCCGACGGAACCCGGTTCTTCGCGGTGGCGCCGGAGGGCCGCGTCGTCTTCGTCCCTTCAGGAGGAGGTCAGGCCGTTCCCGTCCCGGGGCTTGTTCCCGGCGAGGAGCCGTTCCAGTGGATCGAGGGCGGGAAGGGGCTGCTCGCGCGCAGCCCGGACGCCGTGCCGGCCAGGATCTGGCGGATCGACGTTGCGACGGGACAGCGGACTTTCCTCCGTGAGCTCACGCCGCCAGACCTCACGGGCGTCACGTCCATCACCGACGTCCGCTTCACGCCCGACCTCAGGTCCTACGCGTTCGACTACTGGAGCCGGCTCTCGGACCTCTATCTCGTCGAAGGGCTGAGATAGCCCTTCATTTATCCTCGGCCCGTGCTCTATCGGCTGGAGAACGTCTCGAAGAGCTTCGGGACGAAGGACGTCCTCTTGGACGCGACGTGGCAGCACGACCCGGGCCGGGTCGTCGGCCTCGTGGGGCGGAATGGTGCCGGGAAGACGACTCTCCTCAGGATCGTCGAGGGGCTCCTCGAGCCGGACTCCGGGAGACGACTCGTGGCCGGGACGACGAACTTCGCCTCGCTGGAGCAGGCCGTGGAGCCGGAAGGGGACGAGCCCGTCAGGGCCTTCGTGGCCCGGGCGCAGGACCACCTCGCCGGGATGGAGCGCGAGATGCGGCGCCTCGAGGAGGAGATTGCCGACGGATGCGCCGGCGACGATCGCCTCGAGGTGGGTGCGCTCCTGCACGAATACGACGACCTTCGGGAACTGTTCGACCGGGAGGGGGGCTACCAGGCGGACTCGCGCATCGAGCGGGTCCTGACGGGCGTCGGTCTCCCCGAGGCGAGCTGGGACCGGCCCGTGGGCGAGCTGTCGGGAGGGCAGAAGCACCGGGCGCAGATCGCCCGGCTCCTTCTGACGCCGGTGCGGGTTCTCCTCCTGGACGAGCCGACCAACCACCTCGACGTGGCCGGCATGGAGTTTCTCGAGGAATGGCTGGCCGAGAGGAAGAGGGCCGGGGCCCGGGCGGCCCTCGTCGTCTCGCACGACAGGAGGTTCCTGAACTCCGTCTGCGACCGGATCGTGGAGGTGGCCCACGGCCGGCTCGAGGAGTACCCCGGCGACTACGAGACGTACAGAAAGCTGAAGGCCGAGCGGGAGCGGCTCCGGTCGAAGCTGGCCGAGGAGCAGAGGAAGCTGATCGAGCGGACCGAGGAGTTCATCCGCCGGAACATCGCCGGCCAGAAGACGAGGCAGGCGCAGGCCCGGCGGAAGATGCTGTCGAAGCTGGAACGGATCGAGGCGCCGCGCGAGGACGCGAGCGAGGTGACCTTCCGGCTCGAGGAAGCGCGCGTCTCGGGGGGGCGCGTTCTGGAGACGGACGGTCTCCTGGCGGGCTGGCCCGCAGCGGGCCCCCTCCTCCCGCCGCTCTCGATCCTGCTGAGGCGTGGCGAGCGGGTCGCTCTCTGGGGGCCGAACGGTTGCGGAAAGACGACGCTGCTCAAGACTCTCGCCCGAGTCATCCCGCCGCTTTCCGGATCTATGAAGTGGGGCGTCGGCGTCCTGGCCGGCTACTACGACCAGGAGATGGGAGACGTGCCGCCGTCGGCTCGTCTCCTCGACGTCGTGATGGACCTCGACCCGACCATGACGGAAGGGGAAGCACGCGACTTCCTGGCCCTCTTCGACTTTCGCGGAGACGAGGTGGAGCAGCGGATCAGCACGCTGTCGGGGGGCGAACGAGGGCGGCTGTCGCTCGCCCGGATCGTCTTCGGCGGGGCGAGCCTTCTTCTTCTCGACGAGCCGACGAACCACCTCGACCTCGACACGCGCGAGCGGCTGGAGGAAGCCCTCGAGGCGTTCGAGGGCGCCATGGTCTTCGTCTCCCACGACCGCTGGTTCGTCGACCGGATCGCCACGCGGGTTCTCGAAATAGGGGGAGAAGCGGGCGCCAGGACCGTGGATGATTTCGACGGGAACTATAGCGACCTGATGCGGCGGCGGAGAGAACAGATAGAAGACGATTCTGATATCCGGCGGCTGCAACTGCAGCCGCCGGTAGACGACGTGCGCTCGGTCGGCCGGAGTCAAGGGCGTGCTTCGCGCGCCGCGCAGCGGTCTTCGACCCTTGACACCGGCCGACCGAGGGCAAAGGGGGGCGG
>JBLMYG010000081.1:0-4079 GCA_050258155.1 Acidithiobacillales bacterium | reverse complement strand
GCCGCAGGGGTTCTCTTCTCTTTACCTCGCCTGCGGGCTGCTGTTAGCAGTCGCTGGAGAGGAGTGCCACGCACTATATTCACGCCTCGCGAATCTGTCAATGACAGCCGCAGATTTCTATTAACTGGTGTATTTATAGATATTTATGACCGCGAGAATTCGGCCAGCGTGAAGGCCAGGAACCGCTTCTGCTCCCCGGTCAGCTCTGGAAAGACCGGAAGCGCGATCGTCTCCGCGGCGGCTTTTTCGGACTCCGGGAAGTCTCCGGCCCTTCCGCCGAGGTGTGCGAAGCACTCCTGCTGGTGTAGGGAGACGGGGTAATAGACGGCGTGCCCGATCTGCTTTTCGACGAGCCGCTGCTTCAGAGCTTCGCGCCGTCCCTTCCCGACGCGGACGACGAACTGGTTGAAGACGTGATGGCAACCCGCGGCTTCCCGGGGGAAGGCGAGGCCGCCGCCGGAGTACGGCCTGCCGCCGTACTCGAGGTAGAGCGTCTCGATCTCGCGAGCGTTCCTTCGCCTCCCCTCGGCCCATCCGTCGAGGTGCGGGAGCTTCACGTGGAGAACGGCGGCCTGGAGGGCGTCGAGCCGGAAGTTGCCGCCGACGAACCGGTGGTGGTACCGCGACGTCTCGCCATGCATCCGGAGGGCGCGGAGGCGCCCGGCCAGCTCCTCGTCGTCCGTCGTCACCATCCCGCCGTCGCCGAACGCGCCGAGGTTCTTGGACGGGAAGAAGGAGAAGCAGCCGAAGGTCCCGAAGGCGCCCGCCTTCCTCCCCCGGTACGTCGCGCCGAGCGACTGGCACGCGTCCTCGATGACGGGGATTCCCGTCTTCCTCGCCACGTCGAGGATCGGCTCCATTCCGGCGCACTGGCCGAAGAGATGGACCGGCTGGATCGCTTTCGTCCTCGGCGTGACCGCCGTCGCGAGCTTCTCCGGATCGACGTTGAAGGTCGTCGGGTCGATGTCGCAGAAGACCGGACGCGCGCCGAGCCGCGCGATGGCGCCCGCCGTTGAGAAGAACGTGTACGGGCTCGTCACGACGTCGTCCCCCGGGCCGATCCCCAGCGACATCATCGCGGCGAGCTGCGCGTCGGTCCCCGACGACATCCCGACCGCGTGCCGCGTGCCGACGTACGCCGCGATCGCCATCTCGAAACCCTCGACCCGGGGCCCGAGGATGAACATCTGGCTCTCGAAAAGCTCGTCCGTGGCCCGCTTCACCTCCTCGCGGATCGCGGCGTACTGCTTCCTGAGGTCGAGGAGAGGGACGGCGACGGCGGCGGGAGCGGTCACGGCGGGCATGGTGGCGGGAGGATAGCGCGCCCCCGCGCCCTCTCCGGGAAACGGACCTTTCGGAACGACAGGATGGCGATCGCGAGGACGGCCAGGAGGACGGCGAGCCCGGCACGATAGCCTGCCGGGTCCCGGTCGGGGAAGAGCGCGAGCGTCCCCGCCCAGAGGAGCGGCCCGAGGACCGACGCCGCCTCCCCCGCAAGCGTGAAAAAGCCGAAGAACTCCGTCAGACGCTCTCCGGGGACGAGGGCGATCAGGGCGAGGCGGAGCGTGACCTTCACCCCGCCGAGCCCGATTCCGGCCAAAAAGCCGACGCCGTAGAAGAGCCGGCGGTCGCGGACGAAGAGCGCGAAAAGGAAGACGAGTGCCCAGTTCGCCAGCGCCACGAGGATCGCCGTCCGGATCGACACGCTCTGGCAGAGGTAACCGTAGAGAAGGCCGCCCAGCACGGCCACGGCGGTGGCGAGAAGAAGGAAAACCTGCACCTCCCCGTCCGACATCCCGACGGCGAACTTCGAGTAGGTCGCCATCTGAATCTGGACCGTGTGAATCACGTCGAAGAGGAGGAACGACGCGATGAGAAACCAAAGGAGGGAGGGGGTCGCCGGCAGCGATCGAAGGGTGGAGAGCACCTCGCGGAAAGGAGAGGACGACGAGGATCTCTTGGAAGGTGAAGAGGCGTCGCCGGACCTAGTGGGCGGTCTCGGCAGCCTTGTGAAGAAGAGGATCGGGGCGGCCGCGACAAACCACAGGATCGCCGTCGGCAGGTAGGCGTTGACGCGTACCCAGGGCGCCTTCGCATTCGAAGAAACAGGAGCGACCGAGAGCACATCCACGAGAGGCCGAAGCAGGGCGGAAAGGGAAGAACGGGCGGTCCCCGAGACGAACGGGAGCGCCACGAACATGGCCAGGAGCGATCCGACGTATCCCGCCGCCGCCCCGTAACCGGAGACGCGCCCCTGCGTGGCGGGAGGCGCCACGTCGGGGAGCATGGCGTTGTAGAAGACGTAGGCGCACTGGAACGCGACGTTGGCGAGGGCGAAGACGAAAAGTGTCACCGCCAGCGGAGCGGGGATGGCCACCAGCGCGGTCCCGACGACCCCCGCGAGGACGAACGGGACGAGGAAGCGGCGCTTGCCGTGAACGTCGGCCAGCGAGCCGAGCAGCGGCGCCGCCGCCGCAACAGCAGCCATCGAGAGGCCGAAGGCGAGGGAGAACTTCTCGTTGCCGCGCGGTACTCGCGTGGCGATCTCGAGCGGAAAGTGGAGGGAGAGGATGTTCATCGCGAAGCCCGTGGCTCCGAGCTCGTAGAGACTCCACGCGACGACAGTCCCGGCGCCGGGGGCGATCTCTCGGCGCACGGCCCGTCAGAGGATCCGGTAGCGCGCGGGCGGCCGGCGCAGCCGGAAGGGGCGGACCAGGATGACGCCCGCGAGGAACCCGCCGACGTGGGCCCACCACGCCACGCCCCCGGCCTCCGGATGCCGGGCGGCGCTCGCGAGGTTCGCCGAGCCCATCCAGAACTGCATCAGGAACCAGAAGAGGAGATAGAAGAAGGCGGGCACCTCGATGAGCGGAAAGAGGAGGAAGAGCGGCACGATCGTGACGACCCGGGCGCGCGGGTAGAGGACGAAGTAGCCGCCGAGGACCGCGGCGATCGCGCCCGAGGCTCCGATGTTGGGGACCGCCGAGGACGGGTTCAGCATCGTCTGGAGCGCGGCGGCCGCGATGCCACCGATCAGGTAGAAGACGAGGTAGCGGCCGTGTCCCAGCGCGTCCTCCACGTTGTCGCCGAAAATCCAGAGGTAGAGGAGGTTCCCGGCGATGTGCAGGAAGCCGCCGTGGAGGAACATCGCGGTGATGACGGTGGCAAGGCTCGCCAGGGGGGTCATTCCCCAGGCGGCCGGCGAGAGGAGACGGCCGGGGATGAAGGCCCACCGCTCGAGGAACGGCTGAAGGTCGGGCCCCTGCGACAGCTCCAGGAGGAAGACCGCCACGTTCAGGCCGATCAGGAGACTGTTTGTCAGGGGAAACGTGCGCCGCGGAATGTTGTCGCGAAGCGGGATCACTTGACCGCGATCATAAGCGCCCGCAGCAGGCGTCAGGCGCGGAGGCGCCTCAGGAGGAGCAGGGAAAATCCGTCGTTCGTCGGTCCCGGGGGGACGCGGAGGAGACCCGACGCCCTCAGAAAGGGCGCGGCGGGCGAAGGCAGCCGGGCCGGGTCGGGCCGCACCAGCTTGAATTCCGGCCCCTCCGCGAGAACGGCTTCGACGAGCTGCTCGTTCTCCTCGGGCTCCAGGGAGCAGGTGACGTACGCCAGCGTTCCGCCGGGGGCGAGGAGCTGGAGGCCGGCGACGAGGAGCCCCCGCTGGACGGCCGCGGACCTGGAGAGATCGCCGGCGAGGAGTCGCAGCCGAATCTCGGGGTTCTTCCGGAGCGTCCCCGTCCCGGAGCAGGGCGCGTCGAGAAGCACGGACTCGAAACGGTCGGGCGGCAGCGGCGGGCACGCCGCGTCGGCCCGTACGACGAGCACCTCGCCGCGACGCCCGGCAGCCCGGAGGCCGGCGGCGAGCCTCGCCGCCCGCGAGGCCGCCTTCTCGAGCGCCACCACTCGGCGGGCGATCCCCCGGGCCAGAAGCGTCCGGCTCTTTCCCCCCGGCGCCGCCGCCATATCCACGACGAGGCCCGCCGGGGGGAGCGCCTCGACCATCGCCTGCGCTGCCACGTCGACGACGGCGAGGGCACCGGACCGGACGAGGGGGTGCCGCGCCGCCTCTCCGGAGA
>JBLMYG010000080.1:0-10325 GCA_050258155.1 Acidithiobacillales bacterium | reverse complement strand
ATCGCCGAGGGCGAGCGTCGTCCGGCCGGTGGGTGCCCGGGCCGCGACGAGCTGCAGGGCCGGCACGTCCATCGTGACGGTCCGGGCGAACGTGTCGACGGACTGGCTGCTCACCGTGTAGTAGGACGACGCGCCCTGCCAGGCGATCCCGAGATAGCCGGGCGCGGAGCCATTCGTGTCGGACGGTCCGTAGCTGAAGACCATACGGAGGGGATGAAGGAACGCGACGCCGGGGTCCGAGACCTTGTAGCCAGCTCCGATACCGCCAGGTGCCCCGTTGGCACCGGTCGTGATGGAGAAGGCCGTCGGCGTCGCGAGCGTTCCGGCCGGGATCTTCAGCGTGAGCCGCCCGTCGTCGGACCGGATCGAGCCCCCCTCAGGGCCGATTGTCGCGCTCGTGGGGATCGAAACTGGCAGCTCCGGCGCCGGCGTCACGACCGAGTCCCCCGAGGCGTTGTCCACGGACGAGTCGTAGACGTCCGCGCTCCCCTGCGTCAGCTTCACGTCGATCTCGGCGTCGTCCGGGATCCCCACGCTGAAGAGCTTGTCCACGGCCGACTGCCACCAGCCGTACGCCCCGAGCGCCTCGGTGGCCGTGCCGACCGTCACCCCGTCCGCCGTCTTCAGGGTGAACTGCGCCGTCGCCCCGTCGCCTCCCGAAGCCATCGCGATGTTCGTCCGGTACGCGGCGTTCTGCCTGACGCCGCTGATGACGGCTCCCGCGTCCGCCGATGTGAGGAACGAAAGAAGCGGCACCGGCCTCTGCTGGGATCCGTAGGTTCCGGGATACGCCCCCGTCGGATCGACGTTCGACGTCCGGCAGAGGATCCCGACGGGGCCGTCCGACGTGAACCGGACCGCCCCCGCCGAACCCACCGGGAGGCCCAGGAGCGTCCCCAGGACGTCCGTGACGTCCAGGGTCTTTCCCGCCGGGAGATTGAAGCTGGCCTTGGCTGGTGCCAGGTTGCTGTCGCCGCTGGCGTGGAAGGCCGCCGTGACCGTCACGTCTCTGGTCCCAGGGTTGAAGAACCTCCCGTCCGTCCTGAAGAACGTCCCGTTCTTCCCGTTCGATCGGGCCACTCCGTTGGCCAGGACGTCCTGCGGGCCCGCCGGAAGGTCGTCAAAGTTGAACAGGGACGAGTCCCCGGTCACGTCGTCGACCACCGCCGAGTAGGCGGCCGCCCGCCCGCTCTTGACCTCGATCGTGGCCCGCGCCACGTTCGCCGCCGCGGAGAACTTCCCCACGCCGAGCTGCACGACCCCCGCCGAAGCCAGGGTGAAGTCCCTCTGACCGATCTGGCTGCCGCCGGCGTCGTAGACCGTCACGGTCGCCGTGCCGCCGCCCGCGTCCGGGAAGAGGACCGAGATGTTCGTCCGGTACCCCTTGCTGGCGTCCGCGCTCTGGCTGACCCAGAGGCTGTGACCGGTCTCGCCGGAGACGAGGAACCGGTCGTCGGTGTAGACCGGAAGCGCCACGCCGAACGTCCCTGATGTGGCGTCGTTGTATGTCCGGGCCCGGATCAATAGCTGTGTCCCGTCCGACGCGATCTGAATCGCTCCGGACGTCGATGCCCCCCAGAGCTTCTGAAGGACGTTCTTCCAAACCACCGTCTGGCCGGGGTTCAGCAATACGGGAACCCCCGAGTACGTCCCGGAGGGAAGAAACGTCGCGAATGCGACCGCCATACCGCTCCCGGGGTTCGTCACGGCCACGTCCGAGACGAAATGGGTGCCGTTCTGCCCCGGGCTGTTCGCGATCCCCGGGATGGTCCATATCGCAGCCGACGGGGAGCTCTGAGCCCGGGAAGACAGGGTTGGGATCAGGAAGAGCAGCAGGAGCCCTAAGCGATTGATTCTCATCGTCTTCACCTCGTGACCCGCCTCCGCGGGCAGGCCTGGAGTCATCGCCCCTATGTCGCCAATGCGAGAATTCAGCGGGATTTCCCTCATGACCGACGCGAAATCACCCCCGACCCGTCCGGATCCCCCACCGGGCGAGGTTACCGCCCTCCTGCTCGCCTGGAGCTCGGGAGACCGTGAAGCGCTGGAGAAACTGCTTCCCCTCGTCTACGGCGATCTCAGGAAGCGAGCCGAGGGGTACCTGCGGCAGGAGAGGTCTGGACACACCCTTCAGCCGACCGCGCTCGTCCACGAGGCGTACCTGAAGCTGGTCGATCAGAAGCGGGTGAAGTGGCAGAACCGGGCCCACTTTCTGGGCATCGCCTCGCGGGCGATGCGTGAGGTGCTCGTCGACTCTGCCCGCCGGCACCAGGCGGAGAAGCGCGGCGCGGGCCAGACACGGGTCGCCCTCGAGGACGGGAGCGCCATCACACCTCCTCGGAGCCTCGACCTCCTCGCCCTCGACCTCGCCCTCCAGCGCCTCGCGTCCCTCGACGAAAGACAGTCCCGGCTGGTCGAGCTGCGGGTCTTCGCCGGTCTGACGATCGAGGAGGCGGCGGAAACACTCGGGATCTCGGAAGCGACCGTCAGTCGCGAGTGGAAACACGCCGAGGCGTGGCTCCACCGGGAGATGTCCGGTCTTACGCCGTGACGCCGGAGCAGTTCCAGAAGGCGAAGGAGATCTTCCACGCCGCCCTGGAGCGGCCCAGGGCGGAGGCCGCGGTATACGTCGCGGAGGCCTGCGCGGGCGACGCGGAGATCCGGCGCGAGGTGGAGTCGCTCCTTGACGCGGCGCGGGAGGTCGGCGGGTTCCTCGATGCAGCGCGCCTTCCGGCGATGCCGGACGTCGAAGATGTCGCGTCCGTAGGAGACCGGCGCCGCCGGATTGGGCCGTACTCGATCGTCCGCGAGATCGGACGGGGCGGTATGGGGACGGTCTATCTCGCCGAGCGCTCGGACCGCGAGTACCGGGGAGAGGTCGCCCTCAAGCTGGTCAAGCGCGGGATGGATACGGAGTTCATCCTCAATCGCTTCCGCGCCGAACGGCAGATCCTCGCCTCGCTCAATCACTCCAACATCGCCCGCCTCCTCGACGGAGGGACGACCGACGACGGCCTTCCCTACTTCGTCATGGAGTACATCGAGGGACAAAGCCTGACGGAATACTGTGAGAGCCGGAACCTCCCCCTGAAGGAGCGGATCGCTCTCTTCCGGATCGTCTGCTCCGCCGTCCAGTACGCTCATCAGAACCTGGTCGTCCACCGCGACATCAAGCCATCGAACCTGATGGTCACGCGGGACGGCATCGTCAAGCTCCTCGACTTCGGCCTCGCCAAGGTGCTCGATCCCCAGAAAAGCGGAGAGAGCTTCTACCAGACCGTGGCCGGCGTCGGGATCTTCACGCCTGAATACGCCAGTCCCGAGCAGGTCCGGGCCGAGACCGTCACGACCGCAACCGACGTCTACTCTCTCGGCGTCGTCCTCTACGAGCTTCTGGCCGGCATCCATCCCTACCGCCGGGCCGAGTCGCGGCCCGCGGATCTCATAAAGTCGACACTCGAAACGGAGCCGCTGCCACCGTCAGAGGCCGCGATTCGCAGCGGCGATGCGAGCCGCGCCCGGGCTATCGACGGAGATCTCGACACCATCATCCTCACCGCCCTGCGCAAGGAGCCCGTACGGCGCTACGCCACCGTCGAAAAGCTCTCGGCCGATCTCGGTCGCCACCTATCGGGCCTGCCTGTCTCGGCCCGGCCCGA
Source organism: Acidithiobacillales bacterium (assembly GCA_050258155.1). GTDB lineage: Bacteria > Acidobacteriota > Thermoanaerobaculia > UBA5066 > UBA5066 > DAOMFB01. The sequence continues at coordinate 6,666 of JBLMYG010000080.1, read as the reverse complement.
CACGCTCGTCTATCGCGCCGGCAAGTTCGTCCGGCGCCACCGGCTCGGCGTGGCCGCCTCCCTCCTCGTGGGCCTCTCGCTCGTCGCGGGTATCTCGGTCGCCCTCTGGGAGGCACGGGCAGCCCGACAGAGCGAAGCCCTGGCCCGGAGACGCTTCGACGACACTCGGGCACTTGCCAACTCCCTCCTTTTCGAGCTGAACGACCAATTGGCGGCGCTTCCCGGCTCCACGAACATTCGCGAACGCCTCGTCAAACAGGCTGCGGAGTACCTCGATCGCCTCTCCAAGGATGCGCACCGCGATCCCGCTCTCCAGCGCGAGCTCGCCTCGGCTTATGAACGGCTGGCCGACCTCCATGGCGGCTCGAACGCCAGCATCGGCGACCGGGAGGGAGCCATCACGAGCCTCCGCAGGGCGGTGGCTCTTCGGGAAGATGTCGCCCGCGGCCCCGACGCCACGGCGGCGGACAACCTGGCCCTCGCACGGGCGAACGGGAATCTTTCCGATCTCGTCGAACCGAGTTCTCCGGAGGCCCTCGGACGGTCGCTCTCCGCCGTCGCGCTCACGGAAGCGGCGCTCCGCGAGAAGCCCGGCGACCGCGAGATCCGGAAGCAGCTGGCGATCCGCCTCTTCTACCTTGCCTCCGTTCAGGAAAAGCTGGGCGACTGGGTGGCGGCTCTCGGTTCACGCCGGCGCCAGGCCGCTATCTTCGAGGCCCTCGCCGCAGAGCGTCCGGACGACCTCAATGCCCTCCGCAACCAGGCGCTGGGATACAAGTACCTGGCCGGTGTGCTTGAAAAGCTGGGTCGACTCGACGAGGCCGCGGAGTACAACCGGCGTGCCGTGACGCTGGACGAGACGCGCCTCGCACGGGCGCCCGGGAGCATCGAAGCGAAGATCGACCTGTCTTACAGCCTCGACGGTCTGTCCGGAGTGCTCGAAGAGAGGAACGACCTGTCCGGGTCCCGCGCCGCGGCCGAGCGTGCGGCCCGGCTCGCCGACGAGGTGGCGCGCATCGACGCGGCCAACGTAATTGCCCAGCAAGCCGCACTCCGGGCGTCGCTCCGCGTCGCCCTCCTGACCCTCCGGGCGGGCAACCCAACCAGGGCCCTGGGGCTCCTGAACGACGGCAGGCGCCGCGTCACTGCGCTCGTCCTTCGGGGTGTCGGTGAGCCCGCCTCTTCGAGCCTGCTCGGACGGTACCACCTTGCGATCGGTCAGGCCGAACTCGCCCAAGCGGGGAAAACTCGCGGCGCCTACCGGGAGGTGGCCCTCGACAAGGGCCGGGCCGCTCTCGAGGAGTCCCTGCGGGTTCTCATCCGGCTGCAGCAGGCCGGTCGCCTCAGCGCTTTCGAGACCGAAACCCTCGAGGAGGCCCGCCGGGAACTCGCGCGCGTGAAGGCTCGCACGGACGGCTCCTGACCGTGGTGTGGCTCGGGCCCTTCTTGACGGCGCCCGCGGGGACTCCGATCATGCCAGGCAGTGCCGGAAACCGGACGAATCGAGACAGCCCGACTCCTGCCGCCCGCCCGGGAGAAGGCTCCGTTCGGGCTGCACGTCGTCCTCGGCCACGGCGCCGGCGCCGACGGCGGGGAATTCGTCCGCCTCTCGGAGGCCGACGACCTCTCCCGGGTCCTCCTCGCCGCCGTCAAGGGCGACGACGACACTCTCGTCGAGCTCTGCGCCCTGAAGCTGCTCTCCGACGCGTTGCCGGACGGCGCTTCGCCCGCCTCCCTCGGCCTGTCGAACCGTGACCTCGAGGAGCGCTGGGAGCTGGAGAGACGCCGCCTCTCGGATTTCCGGCTCCTCTCTCCTTACTTTCCCCGCCTCGTTCGCCTCGACGGCGGGGCGGACGAGACGGCCTCCCGGCTTCCCCCCCTCCTCTATGCACGCGGGGACCGCTCGTTCTTCGTCCCTCCCTGCCCGCGCTGCCGCGGCGCCCTCTCGCTCTGCCGTGACGAGGCGTGGCTCGCTGCAGCGGGCCTCCCGCCGTTCTCGGCGTCGCTCGACCGCTTCCTCTGGTGCGACCGCTGCGCCCGCGAAGCCGGCCCTCCGACGGTCTACTCGACGTCGCGGACCTCTGCACCGGGCGTCACCGTCCGCTCCGCCGCAGAGCTGATCGACGACCTCTCCTCCGCCCTCCGCGGGGAATGGACGGAGGAGGAAGGGGCTGCTCTGGTCGGCAAGGTTACGGCGCGGGCCGCCCGAGCGGAGCGGCCGTCCTCCGGTGCAGCGGCGGGGGCGGGCGTCCGTGACCTCATCGTGCCCTTCACGTTCTATGGCTCTCCGTTTCTCGTCACGGTGGCGGAACCTCTCGACCTCGAGGCCCTGGCGGACGCTCTCGGCGGCCGCCCCTGGGACGAGCTCCCGGTCCGGTGCCCGGGAACGGCGGAGGCGCTTCCCCCGCGATGGACATGGCTCGTCCAGTCGCCGGCACCGACCCGCCAGCTCATCTTCTCTTCCGACAGCTCGGGACTCGACGCGGTCGAGATTCTCTTCCTGAAAATGACCGCGTTTCGACAGATCCTCGAGGGACTCATCGACTATTACAGGAAGACGGGGCGGCCCCATCTGGACCTCCACCCTCGCCATCTCCTCTTCGAGCTCTCGGGCGCCGGCGAGGGCCTCCCACTCCTCTGGACGATTCAGGCCAGAATCCACGGCGTCGCGGCGGCCACGGTCACCCTTCCGGCCCCCGGGTCACCGAGCGTCGTCTTTCCGGGACGAGGGCTGTCCGTTCCATACGCCGCGCCCGAGGTCCAGGAGTTCCGGCTGGCCGGGTTCCGCCCGTGCGAGCTCGTTTTCACCGACCTCGAGGAGGAGATGGCGGGGGCGCGGCGGATCCGGCTGGAAGGCCGCCTGAGCGACCCGTACGGCCTCTACCCCGTACCGCGGCCGCGCGACACGATTTTTCTGTCGCTTCCCGACCCGACGCTCGACCTCGGCTTCACCGGCCTCGGGGTTCGCCTGACGAAGGGCGAGGCCCTGCGAACCGGCGAGGCGGCGTTCACCAGCGATCACCTCGAGCTGGGAGAGGGCCCGGTCAGTCGCCTTCGCCTCGCGGTCGGAACGAAGATTCCCGGCGCCCGCTATCGCGTTCACCCTGATTTCGGCACGCCGATCGATCTGCACGCCCTCGGCGTCGTCCTGCTCCGCCTCCTCCTCCGGAACGACGGCCAGGACGTCACGGCCGTGCTCAGGGCCGCCGACCGTCTGGGCCGGGAGCTCGCCGCGATGCCCGCAGGCGAGACCCGCCACGGGGTCACGCTCGCCGGCCTTCTCCGGCGGGTTCCCGACACGGCTGCCGTCTTCTCGCGGGAGCAGGTCTTCTGGGGGCGCGACGACCGCCGGGGCGGAAGGCCGAACGCCATTCCGGAAACCCTGTGGTCCCGCGCCCTCCTCCTCGCCCTCCGGCTCGTCACACGCGTTTCGGGCTTCTCCATCGCGGCCGGCCCCTCGGACTTCGACCCTCTCTTCAGGGAAGAGAAGCTCGAGCGGATCCTCCCGGAGGTCGTCTCGATCCTCGCGGAGCTTCAGGCCCTCCTCTTCGACCGGCAGGCGGTCCATCTCGAGATCCAGCAAGTCCTCGCCGAGATCCTGGAGGACGAGCGTTCCGCGGAGACGTCCCGTTGAGCCGGACGCCGTCGCTCGCCCTGGAGGTCTGGCTCGGGCCGATGGAGGGGCTTCGCTGGGTCGCCCCGGCTGCGGGCGCCTCCCTTCGGATACGGATTGGGCGCGTCTCCGTCGACAAGAAGACGGGGACGAAGAACGAGTTCGTTCTCTCCCACGGGCAGGGCGTCTCGTCCACCCACGCCGAGCTCCGGCTCGAGCGCGGCCGGCTCTACCTGAAGGACACGGGGAGCACCAACGGCACGTTCATCCGGACGGGACAGGTGAGCGGAGAGGTCGAGATCCAGCCGGGAGACGTCTTTCTCGTCTCCTCGACGCCTGTCCGGGTGCGGCTCGTCGACCAGCCCCCTCCCGAGATGCCGTTCCCCCGGGTTCTTCGGGGCGAGGCCTGGCCGGATCCCGCAGTGCAGAGCATCGTGCGCGGGGCGCGCGAGGCGGCCACCCAGCGGGGCGAGCTCTTCGCCGATACGCGCCACCTCTCCGACGCCATCCTGAGGTCGCGGAGCGCCAGCCTTCAGAGGATCCTCCGGGACGCGAGCTGGTCCAGGGAGCAGGCGTTGACGGAGCTTTGGGAAGGGCGCCTCTTCTCCGGGCCGTACGCGTGGCTGAACGACCTCTTCCTCCAGCCCGCCGGGATGAAGAGCGGTACCGGCGAGCTGATCCTCTCGCCGAAGGTCGGCTTCTTCCTGGAGGAATGCCAGCGCCGCCCTGCTGAATCGTCGGCGATTGACCTCGAGACGCTTCTGCGCCTCGAGCTCCTCAGGCTCCTCCGGGAGGACGCCGAGGGAGCCGTCGGCTCCTGGCTGGCTCGAAGGCTCCCCGAGGCCGGCCGAAAGGCGGAGGGGCCTCCACCCCCCGCGCCTCCCCGCGCCGCTCGTCCGGTTGGCGCCCCTGCCGCGGAGTCCGCCAAGGCCGCACGGCCGCGATCTGAGCCGGTCACGAGCCGACCCGTCGGTGCGGAGACGGTCATCCTCGATCGGGCCGCGGACCTTCTTCTCAAGGCGGAGGTCACGGGCCGGTCCGTCGCACCGGCCCCCGTCAGAATCGAAGCGCCCGGGCCGGCCCCCGCGGCCGCTCCACCGTCCGCCGTCGCCCTGGCACCGCTGAGCGAGGAAGAGGTCGCCCTCGACCGGAAGGCACGAGAGCTGGCCGACGAGCTCTTCAAGGAGAGCGCGGCCTACCGCTTTTCGACGGCGGCCGACCGGCGTGAGGCTCTCAAGTCACTCATCGCCCGCCAGGTTCACGCCGTCGCGCCGGAGCGACGGCCCCGGCTCCTCGAGCAGCTCCGCCTCCAGTTTCCCGTCTCGGCGGCCGGCGAGTTGCCGAATCAGGACGAGCTGCTCCGGCTCCGGCGGCGCGCCGCAGACCTGGAGCGTCGCCTCGCGGAGGCCACCGCACGGCCTGCCGCGGCCCCCGCCGCCCCGGCGGAAGCCGCATCGATCCCGTGGCGGTCGCTCCTGGCCCGGGGGGAGGACGAGGACCAGAGCCTCGACCCCCGTCTCGGGATTCTCCGGGAGTCGATCAACTTCGCGCAGGACGTGGAGACGTTCACCCTGGGCCTGGTGGAAGCCATGACGATGCCCGGCGCGGAGACGGCGAGCTTCCGCCTTCCGAACTTCAGGGACCGGCTCAGCGCGCTCCTCAGCGCCGCCGCGGAAGGAAAGGACGTGAACCCCGAGGAGGTCCGGAGCTACTTCGCCGAGCTGCGGAGATGGCAGATCGCGATCTCGGCGGGGCATCACGAGGCGCCGAAGTTGTGGTTCGCCAAGCTCTGGAAGAGAATCGACCCGGCGGTCATCGAGACTGGGACTCGGGACGCGGGGTGGAAGCTCCGCGGGGAGACGGTCGAATGGTGGAACCGGTACCGCGAGCTCGTCAAGGACCTGAATCCCGATCTGGTTCAGGACCAGATTCTGCAGGTGGCAGCGCAGTTCGCTCAGACGGAGTTCCAGAAGCTCAACAAGAGGAAGAAATGATGCTGACCAAAGGCGCGTTCCCTGGGCCGGCCCTTCAGCTCGCCGCGATCGTCCTCCTGACCGCCGGCACCGCACTCACGTACGGATGCGGCCCCGCCACGACGACGGTCGCCTTCACGTGCGGCCCCGAGATCAACGGCGGGACTCTCCTGACCGTGGACGCCGTCCGAACCAGCGAGTCCGAGGTCGAGAGAATCCGCGCCCTCGGCGAGAAGTGGTTCTACGACCCGCTCCGCGAGTCCCTCCGGGACCGGACGCGGACGGCCACCTTCTCCCAGGACGAAGGCCGCTGCGACAAGGAGCTGAAGTTCACCGCCGGCAAGGAGGACAAGTACCTCGTCCTCATCGCGGACTACCGCTTCCAGACCGCGGACCCCGGGCGATACCTCGTGGCTCTCCCGAAGGACAAGTGGAAGGGGAAGACAATCCACGTCCAGATCCGCGACCGGGATTTCACGATCGTCCAGCCGTGAAGAAGAGCCGTCCGGTTCTCTGGGCCGAAGGGATGTTCCTTCGGCCGCACCACCTGCAGGCGGCGGAGCGGTTCCGGGAAGAGACGCTCCACGACGAGGTGCGGCGCATCCAGCCCTTCTTCTGGGGCCTCACGCGGATGGACGTCGCCCTCGACCAGCTGGAGAACTTCGTCTTCGAGCTGCGCGACATCGAGGCGAAGCTGAAGGACGGCAGCGTCCTCTCGGCCGGCTCGAACCTCAGGATCTTCCCCCGCCCCTTCAAGGCAGAGCTCGAGCAGGCGGGCGGCCGGATGGAGGTTCATCTGGGCGTCCCGGTCTACGCCGACGACGGACCGAACACCTTCTTCCCGGGCGAGGACCGGCGGGGCCAGGACCGCCGGCTCTCCGCCGACGTCGTCGAGGTGCCGGACGAGAACACGGGGGCGAACCGGCAGGCGGTCGAGACCCGCCTCGTGAACGGGAAGGTCTTCTTCGGAAGCGAGAACCGCGACGGCTACGAATGTCTGCCGATCGCCATCGTGGAGCGCTCCGGCCAGGGGAAGAACTTTCCGGTCCTGTCGAAGGACTTCATTCCGCCCGTGACCGA
>JBLMYG010000079.1:0-3549 GCA_050258155.1 Acidithiobacillales bacterium | reverse complement strand
CCCCAGGGGCCTTGGTGGAGACGCTTTGCGACCTCTTCCTGAGCGGGATAGCGTGCAGAAGGGACTTGTGATGAGGGGTTGCCGCCTCGCAGCCGTCGCCGGAATCGCTCTCTTGGCGGCGGCATGCATCGAGAGCCGGCCGGGAGCCTACGTGGCCTCTTCGACGCCCCCGGCGCCGGAGCAGCGGAGCGCCGTTCCGGCGCCGCCGCCACCCCCCCAGGCGGCGCCTGTCCTGCCTCCCGGCCTTCCCGCGGTAGGAGGCCTGCCGAAGACCATCACTCCCACCGAGGCCGTCGATCTGGCTCTCAGGAACAATCCGGCCACGCGGCAGGCCTGGTACCGCGCCCGCTCCGCTGCGGCCGGTGTCGGGAGCAAGCTCTCGGCCTGGTACCCCTCGGTCGAGGCGGACGGCGCCATCACCCGCCAGAAGCAGTTCATCTTCTTCACGGGAGCGTCCTACCTAACGACGACGTACTCCCCCTCGGCGAGCCTCAACTGGCTCCTCCTCGACTTCGGAGGGCGCGCCGCCGACGTGGAAGAGGCCCGCGCCTTCCTGGCTGCGGCCAACGCCTCGCACGACGCCGTGATGAACGACGTCATCCTGCAGGTCGTGCAGGCCTACTACCTCTACGAAGGGGCCAAGTCCCTCCTCGCAGCGCAGGAGGCGAGCCTCAAGCAGGCCGAGGAGAACCTGAACGCGGCCGACGAGCGTCACCGCGCCGGCGTCGCCACGATTGCCGACGTCCTGCAGGCCAAGACCACCGTTTCGCAGCAACGTCTCGCCGCCGACACCGTCCGGGGGCAGATCGCCGTCATCCGGGGAGCCCTGGCAACGTCACTGGGGGTCCCCGCCAACACGCCGGTCGAGGCGGGCGAGCTGCCGGAAGAGCTGAATCTCGACCGCATCACGCAAACGGTCGACGAGCTGATCGCCCAGGCCGAGAAACAGCGCCCCGACCTCGCCGCGACGAGACACACGGTCCTCGCGGCGCAGAGCCACGTGAAGTCGCTCCGGTCGGCCCTCCTCCCGACGCTCGAGGGCGCGGCCTCTACGACCTGGACGTACTACGGCGCCGGCGCGGGCGTCCCGTTCGTACAGCCCTACGTTTTCGGCCTCCTCCTACGGGTTCCCGTCTTCACGGGGTTCCAGAAGCAGTACGACCTTCTCCAGGCCCGTGAGGACGAGAAAGCTGCCGAAGCGGCCGCTGCGAGTGTCGAGCAGCAGGTCATCCAGCAGGTCTGGTCGAGCTACTACAACGTGAAGACGGCGGCCCAGCAGATCCGGACGGCGCGCGATCTCGTCGCGAGCGCCCAGGAGTCCGAGGAGGTCACGCGGGGGCGCTACACCGCCGGGGTCGGCAACATCCTCGATCTCCTCACGGCCCAGAGCGCCCTTGCGCTGGCGCGCGCCCAGGACGTGCAGGCACGCGCCCAGTTCCTCTTCTCCCTCGCCCAGCTCGCTCACGACGTCGGCTCGATCGAGTCGGCCGTAAAGGAAGCCCCATGACATACCGAAGCCGGGTCGCCGCCCTCGCGCTCATCCTCCTCGCGGAGGGATGCGGCGGAAAGAAGGCCGGCGCCCCGCCGCCCCCCGTTCCGGTGCGCGTCGGCGACGTCCAGCGCCTCCCGGTCCCTCTCGACGTCTCCGCCATCGGGCACGTGGAGGCGTACTCGACAGTGTCCGTCAAGCCCCGTGTCGGCGGCGAGGTGACCCAGGTGGCCTTCAGAGAGGGAGACGACGTGAAAGCGGGCGCCCTCCTCTTCGTCATCGACCCGCGCCCCTTCGAGGCGGCGCTCGCCGAGGCGAAGGCGAACCTCGCCCGCGACCGCGCGCGGCTGACGGAGGCCGCACAAACGCTGAAGCGGTACGAGGAGCTGATCAAGAAGGAATACATCACGCAGGAGCAGCTCGATCAGGCCCGGGCGAACAACGAGGCCTTCAAGGCCACGACGCAGGCCGACGAGGCGGCGATCGAGACCGCCCGCCTCAACCTCGATTTCTGCCGGATCACCGCGCCGGTGGCCGGTCGGACGGGAGGCCTCCTCGTTCACGCCGGCAACATCGTCAAGGCGAACGACGACAAGCCGCTCGTCGTCATCAACCAGGTCGAGCCCATCTACGTCTCCTTCGCGATCCCCGAGGAAGACTTCGGAGAGGTGAAGCAGCGCTCGGCCGCTGCCCGCCTCAAGGTCGCCGCCACGCCCCAGGGGGGCAACGCCGAGACCGGAGAGTTGACCTTCCTCGACAACACCGTCGACGCAACGACCGGGACGATCATACTGAAGGCGTCGTTCCCGAACCGCGACCGCGCCCTCTGGCCGGGCCAGTACGTGAAGGTCTCCCTGACGGTGAAGGTGGACGAGGACGCCACCGTGGCCCCCATCGATGCGATCCAGACCGGGCAGGCCGGGACGTACGTCTATCGCGTCAAGCCGGACCAGACGGTCGAGATCCGGAGCGTCACCGTCCAGCGGAACTGGGGAACCTGGGCCCTCGTTACCTCGGGCCTCGCTCCGGGCGACAAAGTCGTCACGGACGGACAGCTCCGCCTCTCCCCCGGAGCGAGAATCACGGAGAAGACCGAGGCTCCCCCGTCGCCGACGCCTGTGTCGAAGACCGCGGAGGTCACCCGATGAATATCTCCGCGCTCTTCATTCGCCGTCCCGTCGCTACGACCCTCGTCATGCTGGGAATCCTTTTCTTCGGCATCGTCGGGTACCGTCTTCTTCCCGTCTCCGATCTTCCCAACGTCGACTTCCCGACGATCCAGGTCACGGCGTCGCTCCCGGGCGCGAGCCCGGAGACGATCGCCTCGGCGATCGCGACGCCGCTCGAGAAGCAGTTCACGACGATCGCCGGCCTCGACAGCATGAACTCCGCGAGCGTCCTTGGCGTCACGCAGATCACCCTCCAGTTCAACTTGAGCCGGAGCCTCGACGCCGCCGCCCAGGACGTCCAGGCCGCCATCGGCGCCGCGTCCCGCCAGCTCCCTCCCGGGATGCCGAACCCGCCCACGTACCAGAAAGTGAATCCGGCGGACGCTCCGATCCTCTACATCGCGCTGACCTCCCCCACGCTTCCGCTGTCGACGACGGACGAGTACGCCGAAACGATGATGGCGCAGCGGATCTCCACGGTCTCGGGCGTGGCACAGGTTTTGGTTTACGGTGCCCAGAAGTTCGCCGTCCGCGTCCAGCTCGACCCCCGGGCCCTCGCTTCACGCGGGATCGGCATCGACGAAGCCTCCGCCGCCGTGGCCGCCGCCAACGTCAACATTCCGACGGGGACCCTCTGGGGCCCGACGACGGCCTACACGGTCATGGCCACGGGCCAGCTCACGGAGGCGGCGGCCTTCGATCCCCTCATCGTCGCGTACCGGAACGGCTCGCCCGTCCGCGTGCGGGACATCGGGCGGGCCGTCGACAGTGTCGAGAACGACAAGACGGCCGCGTGGTACGTCGACAAGAGCGGCGCCACGCGGGGCGTCGTCCTGGCGATCCAGAAGCAGCCGGGCGAGAACACGGTCGAGGTCGTCTCGAACATCAAGA
>JBLMYG010000078.1:0-5251 GCA_050258155.1 Acidithiobacillales bacterium | reverse complement strand
GCTCCTCCTCGCCGTCCTCAACGCCTGCGAGACGGGGCGGGGCGGCCGGCACGACTTCCTTCGCGGCGTGGCGCCGGCGCTCGCTCACGCGGGCCTGCCGGCGGTTGCCGCGAACCAGTATCGCGTCTTCGACGACGCCGCGGCGGCCTTTGCAGCGCTCTTCTACGGCGCTCTCGCCGACGGGCTGCCGGTCGCCGCCGCCTTCCGGGAAGCGCGCATCGGCCTCGGGGCGGCTGGCGACGCGCTCGACTGGGCCGTTCCGGTCCTCTATGCCAGGGACCCGAACGCCATCCTCTGCCGTCCCACGGCGCGTCGTTGAAAAGAGACTTCAAACAGTAGACATCGGCTTCTCTTACCCCTATATGCGGCGGCTGCTGATGCAGCCGCCGATAGTCGGAAATCTGCTCCCGGCTGACCGGTGTCAAGGGCGCGCTCCGCGCGCCGCGAATCGGTCGTAGACCCTTGACACCGGTCAGCCGAGGGCTACCCCTCCGGCGTTATTCCCTCCCGTCTCCGGACTTTTTCCCTTCCGATTCCGTTCACAAAGTCCAGAATTCCCGTGATCCGCCGGATGGAAAGAAAGGCCGGCGGCGCCTACCTTTCAATCGTGAGCGAAAGAAGGAGGCCCAACATGAAAAAGCACACCGGCGGAGAAAAGGTTCCCGGCGGGTTCTACTGGAAGCAGAACAACTGGGAGATCGAGGTCGTCAAGGGCGACGCGGGGACGCTCCCGGGAGACGAGGAGACCATCTATCTCCGGATCCCGACGCTGGCGATGCTCGTCGGCGCCCCGGTCATGGGGGGCCTCTTCGTCGTATTCCTCCCGTTCCTCGGCTTCGTGATGCTCGCGAATCACTTCGGCAAGAAGGCTGTTTCGGGGCTGAAGCACGCGGCCGACGAGGTCGGCGCCGCGGTTGGGCCCAAGTGGCAGCCCGGGGAGGCCTACCTCGCCGGAAAGAAGAAGGCGAAGAAGGGGAAGAAGGCCGCAGAGGTGAAAGAGGAGAAGAAGGAAGAGCCCGGAGACAAGAAGAGCTGAGCCTCCCCTCGCTCTCCGGTGCCGCGCCGCTCCGCCTGTGAGGAGCGGCGTTCTTCTTTCACGCCTGGATGACCCCCTTCTTCAGGGCGAAACGGATCAGGTCGGTCCGGCTGTGAAGGCCGAGCTTCTCCATGACGTGCTCCCGGTGGGACATGGCGGTCTTGACGGAAATCCCGAGCAGCTCGGCGACCTCCTTGTTGCTCTTCCCTTCCGCGACGAGCCGGAGCACCTGCTTTTCGCGGTCGGTCAGCGCCTCGTAGAGGTCTTCGCCCCCGACGCCCGGCGACGGCTCCGGCTCGCGGAGCGCCTCGCGGGCCACTTGCGGATCGAGGACGAGGCCCCCCTTGAAGACGCTGCGCACCGCCGATGCCAGCTCCGCCCCGGCGGCCTTCTTCAGGACGTAGCCGGCGGCGCCCGCCTTCAGGAAGCGGGTCACGTACTCCCGGTCCTCGTACTGGGTCAGGACGAGGATCTTCGTGTCGGGGCTCTCCTTCCGGATCTCGAGAGCGGCCTCGAGCCCACCGAGGCCGGGCATCGCGATGTCCATCAGAACGATGTCGGGGCGAAGGGCCCGGCACCGTGCGATCGCTTCGCGGCCGTCCGCCGCCTCGCCGACCACCTCGATATCGCTCTCGCGGGAGAGAATGGCGCGGATCCCCTCACGCAGGAGAGCGTGGTCGTCGGCGAGGAGGACGCGGATCCTGGCCACCTCAGCTCTCTTTCGGGAGCGGGACGGAGAGCGCGAGGCGCGTCCCCTGTCCCGGAGCGGAGTCGATCGTCACGTGACCTCCGAGCAGCTCGACTCTCTCACGGATCCCGAGGAGGCCCAAGCCTCGCCCCGACGACTCGGGAGTCGCGACCGAGGCCGGATCGAAGCCTCGCCCGTCATCCTCCACCTCGATGGCGAGCTGCGCCTCCTCCCGTGCCATCTGGATCAGGACGGTCTCGGCGTGCGCATGGCGGACGACGTTCGTCAGCGCCTCCTGCACCACCCGGAACACGGCCGTCTCGATCTCCACGGGAAGGCGCTCCTCGAGCCCCTCGATCTCGCACCGGACGGCGATTCCCGCGGGCGCAAGGTGACGGTCGGCGTACCAGCGGACGGCGGAGGCGAGCCCGAGGTCGTCGAGCACCGAGGGGCGGAGGTCGTAGATGACGCGGTGAACCTCCGCCAGCGCCCGCCCTGCGAGCGCCTTGATCTCGCGGAGCCGGCCGCGATCTGGATCGGGCGGGCGGGAGAGGGCGGTGTCGACCGCCATCGAGACGGCCGCCACGGTCTGGCACGTCTCGTCGTGAAGCTCCCGGGCGATCCGCTTCCGCTCCTCCTCCTGGGCCCGGATGAACTTTGCCAGAAGCCGGGCGCGGCGATCGTCGCGGTCTTTCAGCTCGCGTGTCAGCGCCGTCAGGTCGCGTGTCCTTTCCGCCACGCGCTCCTCCAGCTCGTCGTGCGCCCTCCGCTCCCGATCGAAGGCCTCGGCGAGCGCGGCGCGCATTCTCTCGAGAGAGCGCCCCAGCCGCCCCACCTCGTCCTCGCCGAGGGGGGGAATGATTCGGGAAAGCTCCCCGCCGGCGATCCGCTCGGCCGCTCGCGTGAGGACCGCGATGGGCTGCTTGAGGCTCCGCGCAGCGCCCCACGCGAAGAAGAAGGCGAGCGCCACGACGATCGGCGCCGCGATGAGGATGCGCCGCTCGGCCGCGTGGACGGGAGCCAGGAGTTCGGCCTCCTCCTGCCGGACGACGACGGCGAGCGGCAGGACCTCGAGGGGTGCGACGGCGATCGCCTCGCCGCCCACGACGGCGGCCGCGGGCCTCTCGCGCGGCACGGCCGGCAGGGCGGACGTCCGACCGGCGCGGGATGCGTCCGACGAGGCGAGAACGCGCCCTTCCGCGTCGACGACGTCCACCGAGGACTGCGCGCCGGTCCGCGCCGGGCCGAGGGTCGAGACGAGGGAAGGCTGCCCGGCGTCGAGCAGGGCGCCCGCGAACGCGTCGCCCGCCGCAGCCCCCCCGCGCAGCGGCACGACGACGAGAAGGTCGAATCGCCCCGCGCTGCCCGCCGGAACGGTGGCGAACGCGACCTTCGAGGAGGCGCGAGCTTCCGCAATGGCCTTCGAGAGGACGTCCGGAGCAGGGAGCGCCGCGTGGGTCGGCTCGTGCCACGTCACGGTCCCGTTCCCGTCGGCGAAGAAGACCTTCTGGACGAACGGGGACCGGAGCAGGGACTCGTGCAGCCTCTCCCGGGCCGACTCGGGAGCAATGGCGCCGGACCGGAGCGCCCAGAGGTCTCCGAGCGCCCAGTTGAGCGTCGTGCCGACCCTGTCGCCGATGAGGACAGCCATCCTCACGTGGGCGGCAAGGAGCTTGTCCGAGAGCTCCGAGACCGTGCCGACGCCGATGATGATGAGAATGACCGCGGGGAGGAGCAGCCCGACGGCGATCAACAGGAACTCGCGGCGGACGAGTCCGCTGCCGGCTCGCGACGCGCTCATCCGCGGCCCCCGCGCAGAAGGCTGGCGGCCATCTTCAGGACGGTCACGGCGTCCCCCTGGAACCGAAAGACTACGCGCCTCCCCTTCACGGCGAACGAGAGGTCGTGAAACGTGCCGTCGGGCGGCAGGAGGACGTCGATCATCCGCGCCGGCGTCCCGTCGAGGTCGAAGGCGACCTCGTGGAGCACCTTCCCATGCGGAAGAAGCCGCCCGGGAACGGGCAGATCGCCGTCGAGCGTCTGGACGAAGAGAAGCCGCCCGGCACCTTCGGCCCGGGGCTCGAACGTCAGAGCCACGGCGCGGGCGGGGTGCGCCGAGGCCGTCACCTCCGAGGGGGGCCACCGGTAAACGTCCGGGAAGAAGGCCGGCAGCAGAAGCGTCGTCGCGAGTGCGCGCTCGGCCGCCTCCACGTTCCGGAACGTGGTGACGCCGCGGCCCGCGCCCGAGAGAAGCCGCGGCACCGCGTCGAGGACGAGGAGGGCGGCCGCGGTGGCGCCCACGACGGCGACGTACCTCCCGAGAAGCCTCGCGACCTCCCCCATCACGCCACCACGAAGAAGACGAGGAGCGCGATCGCTCCGGCTGCGAGCGCCAGCATCAGCCCCTCCCGGGCCTCCCGCGCCGCCGGCTGCCGGCCCTCCGCGATCCGGACGAGCCGCCCCTTCAGGACGTGGAACCGGAGGCCGCCCGGGACGGCCAGCCCGTCGTCTCCCGAAAGGACGCCCAGCTTCGCGAGGGCCGAAGCGAGCGCCTCGGGCCGGCCGGTCGCCGCGGTGGAGGCGTCGTCCGCGGCCCGCTCCATCTCCAGGACCGCCGACCGGCCGAGAATCTGCGCGACCGGATTGAACAGCAGGAGCGACCGGAGAACGATGAGCCCCCACCCGAACATGAGGTGCCGCCCCGCCACGTGTCCGATCTCGTGCGCGAGGGCGGCGTCCAGCTCTTCCGGCGAAAGGGTCGCCAGAACCCCGGTCGAAACCAGGATGAGCGGCCTTTGGAAACCACGGCAATACAGATACGCCCCTTCGTCGTCCTGGACGAGGCGGGCTTCCGGCGCCGCCACGCCGAGGCGAGCCGCCTGCACTGCGACCCGCCGTCCGATCTCCTCGCCGCGCGGGTCGCCGTCCGGGCCGTGCCGGCCGACCCGCCACCCCTGGCGGAGGGCCGGCACGAGATCCCGCAGATAGAGCCCGACGCCCACAGCGGCCAGGAGCGCCGCGAGGGCGGGTCCGAGCCGCCACGGCCCGACCGGAAGCGCCGTCCAGCGAGCCGCGAGGAAGAGGGCCGCATGCTGCCGGAACGGATCCGACCGGCGCACCGGCGCCAGCGCGGCAAAGAGCGGAACGAGGACGGCCGGCAGGACCAGCGCGAGGAGCCAGAACTTCAGCCGGAGCGACGGGCGGCGGACTCCCCAAGCGGCGAGGAGCCCGCCGAGGGCGCCGGCGGCCGCGGCCGACTGGACGACATGGGCCAGGAGGATCTCAGGCATTCCCGGCCGCGGCCGGGGGAGCCGGTCCGCCGGATTCGGGGCCGCGTGAGGACGGCGTGTCGGCCGGCTCTTCCGCGAGACGCGCAAGCTCCAGCGGGTGCTCGTGGTGCATCCGCTCCCGCGAGATGCGTCCCGTGAAGATGCACGTGTCGAACGGGAAGACGTCCGGCGAGAGGTGGGCGTTGTAGATGTGCCAGGTGATGACGACGAGGAAGGCCATCAGCCCCTCGTTGCTGT
>JBLMYG010000077.1:0-4282 GCA_050258155.1 Acidithiobacillales bacterium | reverse complement strand
CGCAAACGAGTACTCCGCCCCGAAGCCCTCGATGAACTTGGCGAAGTCGTCGCGCCCGGTCGTCCGGCTCCGCTGCGACGCCTCGCGGATCGGCTGGTCGAGCGCGAGCACCGTCCCCGTGACGAGCCCCGCGCTGACGCCGAGCTTCAGCCAGTCGCCTCCGTCCCACCGGATCGGCGCTGTCAGGATGTCGCCCGTGTCGAAGAGGATCAGCTTGCCGGCGACGAGGAGATTCCGGTCGGAGACGCCCCCGGAGGCCTCTGCCGGCACCGCCGTCGTCGTCGTGGCCGGCGGGGGATCTTCCGCACGAAGAGGATTCGCGATCAGCGCCAGGGCGAGAAAGAACGCGGAGAAGATTCTCATCTTCCTCTCCTCGGGCTTCAGCCGCCTCGCGCCCTGCGCGGGGCGCGAGCCTCGGGCGGCGGTTTGGACGGAAGGACGGCGAGACGTCCGGTGCCGCGCGTTAGAGCGAAGGCCCGGTCGACGAACGGAGGGGGAGAGAAGCGCTCCACCGTCCGGTCGGGCCAGCGGACGGTGATCGCCTTCACCTCCTGGAACGGGCCGAGGCCGTAGAGAAGACGCTTGCTCCCGCTCGAGAGGAACCCGCTCGTCGTCTCGAGCTCCTGGAGGAGGCGGCGCCCGTCCGGAAGCTCCACCGTCACCCGCGCACCGATTGCGGCGCGGTTCGGCCCTTCCTCGCGCAGCGTCAGAGACAGAAAGTGCTCACCGGGGCGGCGCGACCCGAGGAAGAGCGCCTCCGGATGCTCGACCGACCGGACGTAGACGTCGACCGCCCCGTCGCCGTCGAAGTCGGCGAGCACGACGGCGCGGCCGTTGGCCTCCAGGGCGAGGCCGTCGAGCCAGCCCCGCTCCTCGAAGGTCCCGTCGCCCCGGTTCCGGAAGTAGCGGCTCCGCTCGCACCCCTGGATTCCCTTCCCCTTACGGTCGAAGGTCTTCGTTCCCGCGATGTAGTCGTCCCAGTAGGCCAGCGTCTGCCACCAGAACTCGAGCTCCCGGTCGCTGTCGCGTCCGTCGCCCCACATCCCGCCCGCCGCATACAGGTCGGGTCGCCCGTCGTCGTCGAGGTCGCCCGCGACGGCCGTCCAGCACCAGCCCGCCTTTCCGACGCCGGCGGCGGCCGTCACGTCCTCGTAAGTTCCGTCGCCGCGGCTGACGAGGAGCGTGTTGCCGCGGCACATCTTCTTCATCCAGCGGCGCGCCACGGGCAGAAAGAGCCGGCCGGGGAGGGGAAAGGGCACCCACGGGGCGTCGTGAATCAAGCCCCACTGCGTATAGCAGTTCGAGAAATGGAGATCGAGCCTTTCGTCTCCGGAGAAGTCGGCGGCCGCCGCCGACATTCCGTACCCGCGGTCCTCGGCCCCCGCCTTCCGCGCCACGTCGACGAAGCGTTTGCCCCCCTCGTTCTTGTAAAGGTTCTTCAATCCGAAGTCGTTCGTCACGACGAGGTCCGGCCAGCCGTCTCCGTCGAGGTCGGCGAATTGCGGGGTGATCGACCACCGCGTCTCGGCGAGGCCGAAGCGCTCCGTGGCGTCCGTGAAGGTGCCGTCCCCGTTGTTGAGGAAGAGGCGATTCGGCCCGCCGTTGCGCGCGTCGTAAGCCGGATCGGCCACCGTGCCGAAATAGTCGCCTGTCGAGCAGACGAAGAGGTCGAGCGTCCCGCTGCCGTCCACGTCCGCGGCCGCGGCGCCCCGGCTGTGAAACGACCTCCCGACGCCGGCCCTCGACGTGACGTCCTCGAACGTCCCGTCACCCCGGTTCCGGAAGAGGTGAGACGGCCCGAAGTTGTCGGTCACGAAGAGGTCGTCGAGTCCGTCGCCGTCGTAGTCGAAAGCAAGGGCTCCGGTGGCCGGGAGGCCGGCGAGCCCGGAAGCTTCCGTGATGTCCTTGAAGTGACCGCAGCCGTCGTTTTCGTAGAGGATCGAGGCGCGCCCGTCGCCGACGAAGAGGTCCTCGTGCCCGATCCCGTGGATGTCGAGGACCGCGGCCCCGGAGCCGGGCCAGATCCCCTCGATCAGATGGTTGACGGCGCTGACGTCGGGGTCGCTCCGCGGGGCGCCCAGGCCTGCCTCGGCCGTCGCCTCGCGGAAGCGGGGCCGGCTCTCGCTCCGCTCGGCCGCGTCGCGCTGCCAGCCGCCTCCGAGGAGAGCGGTCTCAGGGCGTCCGATTCCCGACGGGAGAGTGACCCGGACCGGGAGGGCGACAGAGCGCTCGACGCGCGAGCCGTCCCCGCCGACGCCTCCGACCGTGAAGGTGACGCGGGCCTCGACTGCCGTCGTCAGGTCCCTGGCCGCGAGGACGTCGTACTCGACGAAGCCGAGCCGGGCGAGGTCGTGCCAGGCCCAGTCGACGAGGGGCTCCGCGCCGGTGAGGCCGGGCCGGGCCCCCTCCCGGGCGCGGACGGCCCGCCGCAGCTCGTCGAGCCCGTCGCGCAGCGTCTCGAGCCTCTTCATCTCCGGGACGAAACGGCTCCGGAGTCGGGCCACCGAGCCGTTGAACCAGAGCCAGACGCCCCCCGCGAGAAGCAGCGCCGCGAGGAGGCCCGAGAAGAGGACCCGCGGGCGCGACGCCACCGCGCCGGCCTCAGTGCTCCGGCGAGGGCGGCGTGAGTGTCTCCCGGACGAAGGGAACGAACCGGACCGGCAGGACGCTCTTTTCCGTGTAGCCGGCCCCGCTGCGCTCGATGACCTTCAGCTCCTGGTAGAAGCCGCCGACGGGAATCACCATCCGGCCCGGCGACGCGAGCTGCTCCAGGAGCGGCGGAGGGATCTTCTCGGGGGCGGCGGTCACGAGGATGCCGTCGAACGGAGCATGCTCCGGCCATCCCTTGTAGCCGTCCCCCGTCTTCACCTCGGCGTTCGTGATGCCCAGAGCCTTGAGGCGCTGTGCGGCTTCCCGCGCGAGCTCGGGACGGATCTCGATCGAGTAGACCTTCTTCGCCAGCCGCGCGAGGACGGCCGTCTGATAGCCAGAGCCCGTTCCGATCTCGAGGACGTTCTCCGTTCCGGTCAGGTGGAGCTGCTCCGTCATGAACGCGACGATGTACGGTTGGGAGATCGTCTGTCCGCTTCCGATCGGGAGCGGGCGGTCCTCGTACGCATGCGGCATCTCGGCCTCGGGGACGAAGAGGTGTCGGGGGACGGTCCGCATCGCCTCGAGAACCCTCGGGTCCTTCACGCCCCGCCCGGCGATCTGGCGCTCGACCATATCGAGACGTTTTGGCTCGTACACGTCCGACGCCCGCGAGCAGCCGGAGACGACGACCCCGGCGCCCAGAATCCAGCCGAGGATGACACGAGCCATGCCCGGATTCTAGCGATCCCCGTGCCGGCCTCCCGGGAGGACGGCTTCAGCCCGAGGCTGGCTTGGCCGACAGCGGCTCGAAAGGCGAAGGCGGGACCTCCCGCCTGGCCCCCGGCCGCTCCAGGGAGAGCGTCATGTTCGAGAAGCGAAGCTCCACGTCGAAGAGCGCGAGGAACGACATCCCGATGATGCCGTCTCCCAGCGTGTCGCCCCCCTCGTTGACGACGAGGTTCTTGAACCAGACGGCGTAGCGGCCGATGCCGAGCGTGATGTCCGAGACCTTGGACCACGAGACGTGTGTCTTGCCGATCCCCTCGAGGGTGATCGGGGCGCTCGGCTCGTAGCCGGTGTAGCGGTTTGCGGCGAGCCCCTCGGGCGTCACCATCGTCGGCTCGGAGCCGGTGTCGAGAAGGAAGAGGGACCAGGGCTGCCGGTTGAACGAGACCCGGACCATCGGCTTCATCCGACGAAAGAAGACGTTCTGTCCCGGGCTTTCGGCGACGGTCCCGCCGCCGAGACGGATCGCCTGCAGCCGGCGCTTGGAGAGCTCGATTCGCCAGTCGAACTCCTTGAGCAGGTGAACTCCGAGGACCCCGTCCGGCCGGAAGAGGCCGACGGCTTCCGTCTCGAAGCTGAGGGACTCGTCGGGCAGGACGCCGAAGGGGACGTCGTGAAGCGTGAAGGTCCCGATGGAAATGGTCCGCGCCCAGCCGAAGCGCATCGGGATCTCCTTCTGGTGGAGGCCGCGGGCCGGCGCGACGGCGTCCGCGACCATCTCGATCCCGAGCCGCGCCGCTGCCGATTCCGTCAGGAGGGAGAGCGAGGCCCCGGAGTCGAAGATCATCTCCCCGGCCTCGATGCCGTTCACGCCCACCGCGAGCCGGACGAGGTTCGGCTTGCCGTAGCGGATGCGAACCGCCGTGCGCTGGCCGGCCCCGGCGCCTGCGAAGAGGTGCCGTGC
>JBLMYG010000076.1:0-8514 GCA_050258155.1 Acidithiobacillales bacterium | reverse complement strand
CGAGCGGGTCTTCGTCTTCTCGAACGAGGCGGGAGGAGACGAACTGCTCCCCGCGGGGCGGACGCTGGTGGCGGAGGTGACCCAGGAGGGGATCCGGCGGTTCGATCTCTCCGTCTCCGATTTCGGCCTAAAAGAGTGGCCTCCCGGCGCGCTCAAGGGGGGCTGCCTCGAGGTGAATGTGAGGATCCTCCGGGCGATCCTCGACGGAGATTACGGCGCCCCGCGCGAGACGGTCCTGATGAACGCCGCCGCGGCGCTCCTCGTGGCCGGCAGGGCCGAAAGCCTGCGCGAAGGCGTGGGCCTCGCGGCGGCCTCCATCGACGGAGGGGCCGCGCGCGAAGCGCTCCTGCTCCTGATCGCGATCTCCAAGGGGGCTGCATGAGCGGGACGTTTCTCGCCGGGATCCTCGAGGCGAAGCGGGCGCGGCTGGCGCGCGGCGACGTGGCGCCGCTCGGGACGCCCGCCCTTCCGTCCGACGGCGAGCGGTTCGTCGAAGCGCTCCGGAAGGGGCCTGCGATCATCGCCGAGATCAAGCAGCGCTCTCCGTCGGCCGGGCTCCTCCTTCCGGACGCCCCCCGCCGTATCGAGGAGGTGGCACGCGCCTACCGGCGCGGCGGCGCCGCGGCCCTCTCGGTCGTCGTGGAGCAGGACCATTTCGGCGGAGAGCCGTCGTGGATTCCGCGGGCGAAAGCGGCCGCGGGCCTTCCCGTCCTGATGAAGGACTTCGTCCTGGACGAGTTCCAGCTCGACCTCGCCCGGTCGCTCGGTGCCGACGCGGTCCTCCTCATCGTGGCGGCCGTCTCGGACGCGGAGCTGGCCCGCCTCCGCCGCGCCGCGCGCGAGCGCGGCCTCGCCGTCCTCGTCGAGGCACACGACGCGGAGGAGGTCCGGCGCGCCCTCGCCGTGTCGCCGGAGGCCGTCGGCGTCAACGCTCGGGACCTCCGGACCTTCTCGGTGGACCTGGCTGCCGTCGAAGGCGTGGGGCGGGAGATCCCTTCGGGCGTGCTTCGCGTCGCCGAGAGCGGCGTGAAGACGGCCGGAGACGTGACGCGGCTCGGCAGGGCGGGCTTCGGCGCGGTCCTCGTCGGCGAGACCCTCCTCCGGTCAGGGGACGAGGCGAAGGCGATCCGGTATCTCCTCGGCCGGGGAACGACCGAGGTGAAGGTCTGCGGCCTCACGCGCAAGGAGGACGTGGAGAGCTGCCTTGCGCTCGGCGTCGACTGGATCGGCCTCATCTTCTCGCCCCGCTCGCCGCGGCGGCTGACCCTCGAGCGAGGGCGCGCCCTCGCGGAGCGGGCCCGCGGAGCTCGCGGAGCAAAGGGCGTCGTGGCAGTCTTGGCGGGGAACACGAGCGAGGAGATCCGGGCGGTGGCCGGCTTCATCCGTCCCGACGTGGTTCAGCTCTGCGATCCGCCCGGGACGGCGGAGCCGCCCGCCGGCCCCGCGGTCTGGCAGACCGTGGCCGTCGGACGAGACCCGCTCGAGGAGGCGCTCTCCTGGCCCGGGGACGCCCTCCACTTCGACTCCGCGGTGGCGGGACGGTCGGGCGGGACCGGGGCGGCCTTCGACTGGTCGCTGATTCTCCGGCTACGCGTGCGCCGCCCGTTCGTCCTGGCCGGCGGGCTCGACGCCACGAACGTCCGCGCAGCGATCCGCGCCGCGCATCCCTTCGCCGTCGACGTCGCGACAGGGGTCGAGACCTCCCCGGGGGTCAAGGACGCCGCGAAGCTCACGGCGTTCGTCGAGGAGGTGCGGCATGGCTGACGCCCGGGCCGGTCGCTTTCGTTCTCCCGAGCCGGACGCCGCCGGGCGCTTCGGCTCGTGGGGCGGCCGGTACGTCCCCGAAACGCTCATGGCGCCCCTGATGGAGCTGGACGCGGCCTGGAGGGCGTCGCGGCGCGATCGATCCTTCCGGCGGGAGCTGGACGGCCTCCTTTCGAGCTACGCGGGCCGGCCGACGCCGGTCACCTTCGCACGGCGCCTCTCGGAGGAGCTGGGCGGGGCCCGGATCTACCTGAAGCGCGAGGACCTCCTCCACACCGGGGCCCACAAGATCAACAACGCGCTCGGCCAGGCGCTTCTCGCGCGGAGAATGGGAAAGACGCGGATCATCGCCGAGACCGGGGCAGGACAGCATGGCGTCGCCACGGCGACGGCCTGCGCCCTCCTCGGCCTCACGTGCGTCGTCTACATGGGAGAGGTGGACGTCGAGCGGCAGGCGCTGAACGTCTACAGGATGCGGCTCCTCGGCGCCACGGTCGTGCCGGTGGCCGGTGGAAGCCGGACGCTGAAGGACGCCATCAACGAGGCGCTGCGCGACTGGGTGGCGTCGGTCCGGACGACGCACTATGTCCTCGGCTCGGTCCTGGGCCCGCACCCTTTCCCGGCCATGGTCCGCGACTTCCAGGCCGTCATCGGTCGCGAAGCCATAGCACAGATGCGTAAGGTGCTCTCGGGGCGGCTTCCCGATCTCTGCGTCGCCTGCGTCGGCGGGGGATCGAATGCGATCGGCCTTTATCGCGCGTTTCTTCCCCACCGGCAGGTCGAGCTGGTCGGGGTCGAGGCGGGGGGGCGGAGCCTCGCGCCGGGCGAGCACGCCGCGCGGTTCGGGCCGGGAAAGCCCGGCGTCCTCCACGGAACGCGGACGCTCCTCCTCCGCGACGAGGCCGGACAGATCCTGCCGACGCATTCGGTCTCGGCCGGCCTCGACTACCCCGCCGTCGGCCCGGAACATGTGCGGCTCGCGGAGCTGGGGCGGGCCCGGTACGTCTCCGTCTCCGACGCCGACGCGCTCGCCGCCTTCCACCGCCTCGCCGAGAGCGAGGGAATCATCTCCGCCCTCGAGACGGCGCACGCCGTCGCCTGGGCGATGGCCGAGGCGCCGCGCCGGCCGGCGCAGTCGATCCTCGTGAACCTCTCCGGCCGGGGCGACAAGGACGTGCAGGCCGTCGCGCGGCTGGAGGAGAGGGAGGCGTGAGGACGCGGATCGGAGAGGCCTTCGCGCACGCCGCGAGAGAGGGGCGCGCGGCCCTCGTCGTCTTCGTGGAGGCGGGCGACCCGGACCTCGACACCACGGCACGGCTCCTCCCGGCGCTCGCGGTGGCCGGGGCCGACGTGATCGAGCTCGGGATCCCCTTCAGCGACCCGATCGCCGACGGCCCGGTCATCCAGCGTGCGAGCGAGCGGGCTCTCGCCTCGGGCACGACGCTCGCGGCCACGCTCGATCTCCTGGCGCGCCTCCGGCACGAGGGCCTCGAGGCGGCGGTCGTCCTTTTCGGCTACGCGAATCCGGTCGTCGCGATGGGGGAGGAAGCCTTCGCGCGGCGGGCGAAGGGGGCGGGTGCCGATGGCGTCCTCCTGACCGACGTTCCGTCCGAAGAGGCGGGAGCCTTCGTTCGGCCTCTCCGGAAGGAAGGGATCGACGTCGTCTCGCTCGTGGCCCCGACCTCGCCCGACGAACGCGTCCGGAAGGCCGGCGCCCTCTCGCGGGGATTCCTGTACCTCGTATCGCGTACCGGCGTCACGGGGGCGCGACCGGAGCTGGCGGAGGGGCTGGTCGAGCTGATCGGCCGGGTCAAGGCGCAGGCGCCTCGCCGACCTCTCGCTGTCGGCTTCGGCATTTCGACGGCGGAACAGGCCGCCGCCGTGGCGCGACTCGCCGAGGGTGTCGTCGTCGGGAGTGCGCTGGTCTCGGCCATGGAGGACGCGGTGCGGGAAGGGGTCGATCCGGTCGTGGCCGCCGCCGCGCAGGTCCGGACCCTGGCCGCCGCCATGAGGCGGGCGTGACACGGGGCAGCGGGCCGGAGGCCGATCTCCCGTGGGCCGTCCGGATCGGCAATGCCGACCGCGACGAGCTCGATCGGCTCGTCGCCGCGCATCTCGAGAGCTTCAGCGAGCGCGAGGTCGTGCTGGTCCTCCGGCACCCTTACGTCTCGGCCGATCACATCGATCGGATCCTCCGCTCGCGCTCGATCCTTCGGGCCCGAGCCGTCCGCCGGGCGCTCGCAATTCACCCGGCCACGTCCCGCCCTGATGCGCTCCATGTCCTCGAAGACCTGTCCTGGCGGGACCTCGCGGCCGTGGCGAGGGAGGTGCGGACGCCGCAACCGGTCCGGCAGGCCGCGGGCCGCCGTCTTCTGGAGCTGCTCCGGCGCCTCTCGACCGGGGAAAAGTCGGCCCTCGCGCGAATCGCCGGCCGGGATCTCTTTCAGGCACTTCTCGAGGAGAACGAGCCGATGGTTCTCGAGGCGCTCTGCCAGAACGCGCGCCTCACGCCGGACGACATCGTCCGGTGGCTGACGGTGGGGCGCGTCACATCGGCCTCGCTCGAAAAGCTCGCCGCGACGCCGCGCTGGGCACACCGCCCGCCCGTGCGGGAGGCGATCCTACGGCATCCCCTGGCGCCTCGCCCGGTCGCCCTCGGTCTTCTCGTCTCGGCGACCAGGCCCGAGTGGCTGAAGCTGGCGGCCGACGAAACGCTCTCGCCGCTCCTCGCCGCCTGGGCCCGGCGGCTCGCGGCATCCTCCGGATCGTTCATTGACACCTGGCGGAAACGGGTCATAACGTAAAAAAGGGGGAGGCGGCGGTCGAAACACCCCGGGAATTCGGCGACGAGCTCCGGCGCGAGCGGGAACTCAGGGACGTGACGCGGGAACAGCTCGCGCTCGTCACCAAGATTTCCGTTCGACAGATCGAAGCGCTGGAGAAAGGGAGGTTCGACATTCTCCCGGCGCTCGTCTTCTCGCGTGGATTCGTCCGCTCCATCGCTCTCCACCTCGGCCTCGACGCCGAGCGGACGGTCGCGGCCTACCGCCACGTCTGGGAGCACTGGGATTCCGAGCGGGGGAAGGAGACGCTGCCTCCCGGACAGGCCCGGCCGGTGCCGGGGGCGCTCCCGGCGAAGGTCCCGCGCCGCACGGTCGCCGCGAGCACGACGATCCGCGCCGTCGCCGTGGCGGCGGCGCTCGCGGTGGCGACGGGAATCGCCGTCCTCGTGAAGTCGCGGCCTCCCGAGCCGCGCCGGGGCGCCGCCGCCGCGCCCGAGCGCCCCGAGAGCGGCCCGGCGTCCCTGGCGCTTCCTCCGTCCGTCGCGGCTGCGACCGTCGCCCTTCCGGCCGGGGCGCTCTCCCCCGTGCCGACGTCGAGCCAGGTCGCAGAAGCTGCGCCGCAAGCCACGAGCACCCTCTCCCTCTCCTTTCGCGACGACTGCTGGACGGAAGTCACGGTGGACGGAAAGATCGTGGCGCGGGAACTCTTTCCGAAAGGAGCCACCCGGCAGTTCACGGGAGGCCGGGCCTTCACGCTGACGCTCGGAAACGCAGGCGCCGTCGACGTGACGCTGGACGGGAAGGCTC
This sequence comes from Acidithiobacillales bacterium, assembly GCA_050258155.1. GTDB lineage: Bacteria > Acidobacteriota > Thermoanaerobaculia > UBA5066 > UBA5066 > DAOMFB01. The sequence goes on along the minus strand of JBLMYG010000076.1, from coordinate 3,160 downwards.
TCCCTCCCGTCGGCGGTCCGGGCGAGGTCGTCAAGGACCGAGTGATCGCGCCTCAGGCCGGCGGGGCGGGGGGATGACGGGACGTCCGGCCTCCCACGGCCTCCGGTAATCTTGGACCGTGACGCTCGCCGACTCCGGGAGCGAGCTCCTCACCCAGATCGAAGGGGGGTCCGCGCCTCCTCAGGTCCTCGACTTCGCCGCGCGCGGGCTCGTCCCGCTTCCGCCGGGCGAGCTGGCCCGGGCGCTCGCGACGCTCCTGGCCCGCGGCGAGCCGACACTGAGGGCGCTGGCCGAGAAGAGCTTCAAGGAGCTGACCCCGGAAGCGCTCAAGGACGCCGTGCTCTCCGAGGGCGTGAGGCCCGAGCAGCTCGACGCCATCGCGCGCCGGTCGCAGGACATCTCGGTCCTCGAGCCGCTGATCCGTCACAAAGCGGTTCCGAGCGAGACGCTCGCGTGGCTCGCCGACCGGATCGAGCCCTACCTGCAGGACGTCCTCGTCACGAACCAGGTCCGCCTTCTCGCGGCGCCCGTCATCGTGGAGCGGCTCTTCGAGAATCCCCGTCTCTCGCCCGACATCCGCCGACGGGCCGACGAGTTCCTCGAGGAGTTCTTCCTGAAGAAGGAGCGCGAGGAGGACGCTCGCGCGGCCGCCGAGGTCGGGGCGGGGGAGGAACCGGTCCCGCCGGCCGCGGAGCTGTCGCCGGCCGCCGAGGCCGCTCACGCGGAGTCCGACGAGGTCCACCGGAGCCTCTTCGCGCGCCTGTCCACATACACCGTGGCGCAGAAGATCCACCTCGCCTGGCGCGGCAACAAGGAGGAGCGCCTCTTCCTCGTCCGCGACCCGAACCGTCTCGTCGCCATGACGGTCCTCAAGTCCCCCAAGACCCGGGAGGGAGACGTCGAGACGATCGCGAACATGAAGAGCATTTCCGAGGAGATCCTTCGCGCGATCTCCTTCCGGAAGGAATGGATGCGGAAGTACACCATCATGGCGGCGATCGTGAGGAATCCGCGGTCGCCGATCGACGCCACGCTGCCGCTCGTCATCCGGCTGAGCCACGCCGACCAGAGGAAGCTGGCGCAGGACCGGAACGTTCCCGACCCGATCCGGGCGCTGGCGCGGCGGGAGATCGCGCGCCGGGAGATGTGAGGGCGGCAGGGCCGCTTCCCGCGGCCGCTCGCCTGTGTGAGAATCGGTCCAGACCAGCACGGTGGCTGGCAGCGGTGCCCGCCGGACGTCGAGGGAGCGTTGATCAACTACTACGACCTGCTCGGGGTTTCCCGCCAGGCGACGGAGGACGAGATCCGGGGACGGTTCCGGCTCGTGGCGCGTGAGGCGCATCCGGACCGGCAGAGCGACCCCGAGAAGAAGAAGAAAGCCGAGGAGCGCTTCCAGATCCTGACCGAGGCGGTGAACGTCCTGACGAACCCTGCGAGGCGCCGGCTGCACGACAGCGAGCTCGACAAGCTGAAGCCCGCGGCGACCGACTCGCAGGCGATCGCGCGCGCCTACGTCGTCCGGGGGGTGAAGGCGTACAAGGAGGGGCTCTTCCCGCAAGCTCTCGAGGAGTTCGACCTCGCCGTGAAGCACTGGGACAAGGACGCGCGGGCGTTCCATTATCTGGCGCTGGCATGCCAGCGGGTGGTGGGACAGGTCCGGCGCGGCATCGAGGCGATCGAGAGCGCCATACGGCTCGACCCCATGAACCCGACGTACCGGAAGGACGCCGGGCGGCTGTACATCATGGCGGGCCTGAACGCCAAGGCCGAGCGCCACCTCTCCGAGGCGATCAAGTGGTTCCCCGACGACGCCGAGACCCTCACGCTCCTGCACCGTTCCCGCAGCGGCGAGATCCAGCGCCCGACGAGCGGCAGCTTCGGCCGGAAGGGATGAAAGAGGCATGACCCTTCGGGCCTTCGGGCTGACGGACGTCGGACGGAAGCGGAAGCACAACGAGGACGCCTACCTCGTCGATCCGGAGCGTGGGCTCTTCGTCGTGGCGGACGGGATGGGCGGCCACGCGGCGGGCGAGGTCGCGTCGAGGATCACGGTCGAGTCGATGCAGGAATTCATCGCGTCCAGCGACGACGCCACCGACAGCTCGTGGCCCTTCGGTCAGGGAGGGAGCCGGACCCCCTCGGCCGGAAGCCGCCTGACGGCGGCCGTCGAAAAGGCGAACGAGAAGGTGATGCGGGCCGTCGCGAGCCGCCCGGAGCTGAAGGGGATGGGGACGACCGTCGTCGCAGCCCTGTTCGACGGGGACCGGGCGACGCTCGTCCACGTCGGGGACAGCCGGGCCTACCTCTACCGCGACGGCGAGCTTCGACGCCTCACGGACGACCATTCCTGGGTGCAGGAGCAGGTCAACGCCGGAATCCTCTCGGAGGACGAGGCGAAGTCCCACCCCTTGAAGAACGTCGTCACCCGGGCCCTCGGCGGCTCGCCGCACGTCTCGGTCGACCTCATCGAGGTGCCGCTCAAGCCAGGCGACCGGTTCCTCCTCTGCTCCGACGGCCTGACCGGAATGGTGGCCGACGAGGAAATCCACGACTTCTTCCTATCGGAGCCGGTCCCCGAGCCCGCTGTGCGGCGCCTCGTCGAACTGGCCAACGAGAGGGGGGGCGTCGACAACATCACGGTCATCATCGTGGACGTCCCTGCCGACGCCGCGGCGGAAGAAGATGATAGGACCGACGCGAGCCGCAAGCGGCAGGAAGAGAAGACGACGGAGACGCTGCCGAAGGCCTTGAAGGCGAAGGTCGAGGTCGCGAACCGAGCGGGCGCCCCGCCCGGCCCGGCGCGAGCGGGCTGACCGTGTCTCTCAGGGACGGCTTCGGATCGAAATTCCGGCGAAGAAGGAGGCCGTGTCCGCCCCGACGGCCGTGGAGAGGAGCTCCGAGGGATCCTCGCCGTACCAGTCGGCAGGGAGGTATCGCCGGTAAGGCTCGCGAAGGAAGCGGCGGCAGGCGAGGACGATGACGCCCGTGTCGGATTCGGAGCGGATGAGGCGCCCCGCGCTCTGGACGACCCGGGTCATTCCCGGGACGACGTAGGCGTACTCGAAGCCCTTCTCGAAGCGCTCTTCGAAGTAGCTCCGCATCCGCTCCTGCTCGAAGCGAACCTGAGGGAGCGCCGGCGAGACGACGACGACGGCGCTCA
>JBLMYG010000075.1:0-3918 GCA_050258155.1 Acidithiobacillales bacterium | reverse complement strand
CGGAACGAGCGTCGTCGGGGTCTGAGTCGGCGTTGAGCTCGGCGTCGCGGTCGGCGTGTCTGTCGGAGCGAGCGTGGTCGGGGTCTGAGTCGGCGTTGGGCTCGGCGTCGCGGTCGGCGTGTTCGTCGGAACGAACGTGGTCGGGGTCTGACTCGGCGTTGGGCTCGGCGTCATCGTCGGGGTATTCGTCGGAACGAACGTCGTCGGCGTCAGGGTCGGGGTGTTCGTTGGAGCGGGCGTGGTCGGGGTCCGCGTTGGGCTCGGCGTCATGGTCGGGGTGTTTGTCGGACCGAGCGTGGTCGGGGTCTGACTCGGCGTTGGGCTCGGCGTCATGGTCGGGGTGTTTGTGGGACCGAGCGTCGTCGGGGTCTGAGTCGGCGTCAGGCTCGGCGTCAGGCTCGGCGTCACAGTCGGGGTGTTTGTCGGACCGAACGCGGTCGGGGTCTGCGTCGGCGTCAGGGTTGGTGTATCCGTGGGCGTCGCGATGACGACCGGCGTATTCGTCGGTGTCTGGGTTGGCGTAAACGTTGATGGCGCACTGCTCTCGCCGCTCGACTTGCTGCTGCTCGACGCAATGGCCGCCGCAGCTCCGCCGGCGACGAGCACACCGCCACCGATGAGGACGCCCGTGCTGATGCCGCCGCCGCCCTTGGCCGCACCTGCTGCCGAACCGGCCGCGGCTCCTGCGGCTGCACCGCCGGCCGCCCCGGCGGCTTGCGCCGCGGTGACGACGGTCCCATCCACGAGAATCACCTTCGCGATATCCGTTCTGTTGAAGCCGACCGGATACAGCGATTGGCCCGCCTGCGTCAATCCGATCGTCAGCCCTGCCCCCGACGGTGGAACAGGCGGCGGCACCGGCCACCGCTTGCAGTTCTCTTCCCCGGTGACCAAGAGCACGTACTTGGGCGTGCGACTTATCAGGCTCGCCTTGTCCGCAGCCTCGATGTGGTAGTCGATCGCCTTCGTCTCGGGCTCAGGCCTCGGCAGGACTCCCTCGAGCCCCTTCGGAGCCCCCTTCAAGACGACGTAGTAGTAATCCAGAGGCGCCTGTGCCGCCCGGAAGTAGACCCTCCCCACGGCAAGGTCCGAGGCCGGCGAAATGGCCGCCTCCACCTTCGGCGTGACCTGTGTCGTGACACACAACGGCGGCGTGTGGGCGATCTGAAGCGGTCCCCCAGCGGGAGGCTGAGCCGCGGCCGCGGGAACCGGAATCAGCGATGAGACGCCGAAGGTGAGCAGGGTGAAAAGTGGTACGAGTGGAAAACGACGGTCTTCCATCTTCGATGCGCTTCTCTCGGTGGTCACCAGGCCGAAGGCTTGCGAAGTGTTGGCAGAAATGGGAGGGAATTCGGCCCATTCCGGATGCTCATTAGAGGAAACGTCGAGGGCGTCGTCGCCCGAGGGGACATTGCTCCTCCCCGCTGCTGCTTCCGACACTATCAATTTCGTGCTTCGGCGTGTCAAGGCTGAGAGGTGCGGCTCCGACCAGCGGCTCAGCCGTGCTTCCCGATCAGAAGCTCCGCCGCCTCGCGCCCGATCCGGACCGCGTAGTTCTGGCCCCGGTCCTCGGGGTAGACCTGGGCCATGCAGGCGGAGTAGAGCCCTTTCACCGGGGTCTCGATCGGCGGGAGGAGGCGCGAGTAGTTCGCCGGGATGATCGGCTGGGCGTACTCGCCGCGCTCGATCGTCTTCCCGAGGACCCAGTCCCCTTCGAAGCGAGGGTTGATCCGGGCGAGGCCGGGGAGGTAGAGCCCCCAGAGCTGCTCGTCGCGCATCGTCCATTTCGGGTCGTCGGGGAGGACGTAGTCCGAGATGTAGAGAATGTGCCGGCCGCCGTACCGCTCCCGGGGAATGTAGTTCGTGTGCTCGATGACGCCGCCGAAGGGCATCGTGACGTCGGCGATGTTGGTCCAGTAGTAGGGGTGGAACGGCCGGTCGAGCTGGAGGATGGGGCAGAGGGCATGCGTGTAGCCGACCCGGCTCCAGCTCTTCCGCGTCTCCGCGGGAAGGTCGGGAGCGATCCGGAGGAGCTCCGGGATGGCGATGGTCGAGAGGACGAGGTCGAATGTCTCCGACCCTCCTCCAGCGGTCACCTCGAACCGCCCGTCGGATACTCGCTTCACGATCTTCACGGGGCGTGCCGTCCGGACCTCGCCCCCGCGCTGACCGACGCGCGAAAGCACGGCCGCCACGCCCCGTCCGAAGGAGCCCCTCATGTAGCCGAGGCGCTCGCCGAGGCCGGTCTTGTCCCGCGAGCGGGTCCGAAGGTAGATCTTCCCCCAGAGCCAGACGAGGCCGATCTCCTCGGCGTGCCGGCCGTACTTCTGCCGGAGGAGCGGCCCCCAGACGACGTCGTAGACCTTCCCGTAGCCGTTCTTCCTCAGCCACCCGGCGGCCGTCTCCCCTTCCAGCGCCCTCCAGTCGGCGTTCTGGCGAAGCTTCAGCGTCGACAGGACGAGCTGAAGGCGTCCAGAGAGCCCGAGCGGCGAGAACCTGAGGAGCGAGGCCGGCGTCCCGAAATCCCAGAGGCGCCCTTCGCTGTAGATCCCCATCTTCGAGGGGAGCCACTCGATCTCCTTCTCGAGGCCGAACTCCCGGGCGAAGTCGACGTAGTCGGTGTCGGTCGTGAAGAGGTGGTGGTAGAAGCGCTCGAGGGGTGTCCCGCCCACCTCGAGCGTGCCGACGAGCCCTCCCGCCTCCGGCCACTTCTCGAAGAGGGTGACGCGAAATCCCTTCCCGAGAAGGCGGTCGGCTGCCACGAGGCCCGCGAGACCCCCTCCGACGACGGCGATCCGGGGGCTCGTCACAGAGGCAGTTTAACCGGCGTGGTGTGCTACTTTGATCGTCCGCAGTGACCGTCTTCGCGACCGTCCTCTTCGCGCTGGCGCTTCTTCTCGCCGGCCTCGGCGGCGCGGCGGCCGTGGCCCGTGTTTTCCGCAGCGAGGAGGATGCCGACCTCCGGGCCGACGTCGTTTTCGGCCTCGCCCTTCCCGCGGGGCTCGTCCTGGCGGCGCTCCCGGGTTGGCTCCTCTCGGCGTTCAGCCTCATCCGGCTCGGAGCGAACGAGACGGCCCCCGTCTCGATCTCCCGCGTCGTCCTGCCGCTCGCGGGGGTGGCGCTTCTCGCCGCCATAGCCCTCTGGGGAAAAGACCTCCTCGCCGCCTTTCCCGGAGCGCGCAAGCTCCTCCTCCCGGCGGGGCTCTTCTTCGGCGTCTTCCTCACCTACCTCTGGCTCCGCTGGCCCATGGGCGACATCCGCCAGACGGAGAAGCCGATGGACTTCGCGGTCCTCTCCGGGCTGATGACGACCAGCTCGATCCCCTTTCAGGATCCGTGGATGTCGGGCCAGCTCTTTCCCTATTACTACTTCGGGACGTTCCTCTTCGCGCTCCCGGCGCGTGCGGCCCGGGTCCCCCCCGAGTACGCCTACAACCTCGTCGCTGCTCTTCTGCCGGCCATCTTCGCCCTCGCCGGCTTCGCCGCCGTCCGGTCGCGCCGGGGCAGCCGCCGCCTCGCAATCTTCGGCGCCCTTCTCGCCGTCCTCGGGGGAACGCCGGACGGCTTCCGGCAGTGGCTGTCCGGAAAGACCCTTCCCGACATCGACTTCTGGGTCTCGTCGCGGCGCGTCCTGAACGCCATCACCGAGTGGCCCCTCTTCACGTTCCGGCTCGCCGACCTCCATCCGCACGCCGTGGCGATTCCGCTGCTCGTCGCCTTCGCGGCGGTCGCGGGGCGCGTGGCGAGCCTGCCGGGCGTCGTCCTCGACGCCGTGGCGGCGGGCGCCGTCCTCTCGGCCAATCCGTGGGATCTCCCGGCGGTTCTCCTGATCCTCGCGGCCGGGAACCTGACGGAGCGGCCCTTCTTCCACTCCGTCGTCCGGAGCGCCGCCACCCTTCTCGGCTCCGCCGTGGTCCT
>JBLMYG010000074.1:0-9323 GCA_050258155.1 Acidithiobacillales bacterium | reverse complement strand
GCAGCTCGTCGCGAAGCTTTCCGAGGTCGCCTCCGTAGCGGAGGCGGCGGGCGAGATAGGCGAACTCCTCGCTGCCGGACGGGGGGATCGTCAGGTCTTTGGCGTTGCCACGGACCACGCGAAGGGCCTCGATGAGCCAGCGAAGGAAGGTCTGGGCCTTGCGAAGGCGCTCGTGGTCGTCCGCCGAGAGGATCCCTGCCGCGGCGAGAGCCGCCATGGCTTCCCTCGTGTTCGACGAGCGGAAGCTCCCGTCGCGGTGTCCGTGCTTCAGCTGGAGCGCTTGGACGAGGTACTCCACGTCCACGAGCCCGCCGGGGCTGAACTTCGGGTTGAAGGTGCCTCCCCGGACGAGATGCCGGATCTGGCGCTCCCTCATGGCCCGCATCGCCGTCACGTCGAGCGGCCCTCCGTCGTAGACGAGCTCGTCCCTCAGGCCCACGATCTCCCGCGAAAGGCCGGCGTCGCCCGCGACGGGGCGGAGACGGATCAGCGCCTGCCGCTCATACGGCCAAGCCGGTCCGCTCCGGGCGAAGTATCGCCGGAAGGTGTCCAGCGAGACGGCCATGCTCCCGGCTTCGCCCCAGGGGCGGAGCCTCAGGTCGATCTCGAAGACCCCTTCCCGCTTCGCGCGGATCGCCCCGACGAAGGCCTGCACGAGCTTCTCGTAGAAGACCGCCGCCGTTATCCGGTCCGGCCCCTCCGTCTCCCCGTCCCCCGCGTAGACGAACATCAGCTCGATGTCCGAGGCGAATCCCAGCTCCCTTCCCCCGCACTTTCCGAGAGCGCAGACGGCGACGGGGCACGGCGAGCCGTCCGCCAGGCGCGGAAATCCGAACGGCCGGAGGAGCTCCTCCAGGCAGAGCCCGAAGGCCGCCTCCACCACGGCCTCGGCGAGGTCGGTCAGCTCTCCGGCGAACTCCGAGAACTCGGACGTCTGCCCGAGGATCTGTCGCATGTCGATCCGGAACAGCTCCCGGTCCTTGAACGCGTTCAGGGCGGCGCGCCAGCTTTCCGGGGGCGGCGGGCCGTCCGGGCCCCTTCGGAAGAGAGCAATCTCCGCTTCAAGACCGTTCTTCAGCTCCTGCCGGCTTTTCGACGGCAGGTCCAGGTTCCGGACGACCGGAAGGAGGTTGGCGTGCTGGAGCCTCAGGAAGTCGTCCCAGAGGAAGTCGCTCACGCCAAGGAGCTGCGCCAGGGTGTCGAGGACCTTGGGGCTTTCGAGCGAAGACAGTTCGTCCGGCCAGCCGGGACTGCTGAAAAGCTGCCCCACGAACTCTCCGAAGTGGAGGAGGGCGGATTCGGGATTGGGCGAGTGAGGGAGGAGGTGGGTGAAGTGCTTGATCAGAACGGTGGCCGCCCGCAGCTCGCGCTGGCGATCCGGCGAGGAGATCTTCGCGCCGGAGGCGTCCGTGACCCAGAACGTGTCACGAACCCTGCTTCCTTGGGACCCCGCCGTCATCCGCGCCACGTAGATCCCGTGGAGAGCGAAGGCGTTGGTCAGCTCGTAAAGAAACCCGGCCGTGTCGGGCGCGTCGATCTGCAGGACCGTGTACTTTCGGGAAAGCTCGTTGTCGATCTCGATCTCCACGGGAGAGAGCGGAGTCCTGGCCCCCGCGATCGCCTGTTGCGTCAGCGCCGCCCGCCGGGCGATCTCTCCGCGCGCCTCGCGCGGTTTCCCCGACCGGAGGAGCCGCAGGAGGGCGTCGAGGTCCTTCGTGAAGGTCTCCCAGTCGCCCGTCCCAGCCCCCTCGCGGAGGGGGCTGACGACGAAGACGTCGACCGTCTTCCTTCGTCCGTCCGTGCGTCCCGACGGGGCAACCGGACGCCGCCGGGGGGGGGCGCTCCAGAGGACCTCCTCTCCGCCCGTCCGGATCCGGGGGTGTCCTTTTTCCGGCGCCGGCCGCTCCAGCGGCTCGTAGGTGAAAGCTTCGGCGCGATGGATGCTGAACCCTCCGGAGAAGAGGAGCCCGCAGATGAGCGAAAGCTCCCCCGGATAGTCGTAGCCGACGACGGTGACGCGCTGGAGTCCGTCCGGCAGAAGGACGGCCTCGACGGCGACGAGGTGCTCGTCGTCGAGCTGCTCCGTCAGGAGCACATGGCGCCGGATCTCCTCGTCGCTGAACGTCGCCGTGTAGGACGGGTCCATCCGCTCCGCGTGGTCGCGGATGGACGGGCCGGGAGGGACGGACGCCAAGCGTTCGTCGGGGGTCTTCACCGCTGTCGCCATCTTCTCGCTCCCGAGATGTCTCACGTAAATCGCCCTGATCGCCGTCCGGTGCTCCCGGTGCCGGGCCCGGAAGCGCTCGCCGGCCTTATCGCCGCTGAACCCGAGCCGGCTCGCCAGCTCGCCGAGGGCCTCCGCGCCGCGCGGGAGGAGGTGCGTCTGGCGGCCGTCCATGACCTGCAGATGGTGCTCGATCGTCCGGAGGAAAACGTAGCCTTCGCGAAGGACGCGCGCCTCCTCCGGTCGGAGGACGCCCGCGGCGGTGAGTCGCGGAAGCGCTTCCAGGGTGTTCCGGCTGCGGACGAAAGGCTTCTCCCCTCCGTTCACGAGCTGCAGGTATTGCACGACGAACTCCACGTCGCGGATCGAGCCTTCGCCGAGCTTCACTTCCCTCGGCTCCCATCCTCGCTCGCGGAGCCCCTTTTCGGTCAGCAGCTTCATGGCGTGGACGCCGCGGCGCGTCGCGTCGGCGGCGCTCCCGAAAAGAAGCGGCTCCGCGCGGCGGAGACACGCCGTCCCGACCTCCTCGTCGCCCGCGATGACCCGTGCCTTGAGCAGCGCCTGCTTCTCCCAGAGACGCGCGTCGCGGGCCACGTACGCGAGGAGGGCGTCGGACGACGAGACGAGCGGGCCCGACTCCCCCCACGGGCGGAGACGCATGTCGACACGGTAGAGGAATCCCTCGGCCGTGGCCCGCGCCAGATGCTCGATGAGCCGCTCCCCGAGCCGCCAGAACGCCGGCGCGTTCGACTCCGCCACGAAGAGCAGGTCGATGTCCGAGCTGTAATTCAGCTCCCGCCCGCCGAGCTTTCCGAGCGCGATCACGGCGAAGTCCCTGTCCGAAGTCGCCGTCTCTCGCGCCGCACTCTCGAGGCAGACCCTGACGAGGCCGTCGGCCAGGTTCGAGAGCTCGGCCGTCACCGCGGCCAGATCGAAGAGACCGAGCAGGTCGGCCGCCCCGATCCGGAGCAGCTCCCGCCGCTGGAACCTCCGGACGGCGTCGAGGCCGGCCGCCGGCCCGCCGGACCGGGTGAGAGCGCTCCGTGCCTCGGCCAGATACTGCTCCGCGGACTTGCGCGACGCGAGGCGCGACGGCGTCGCCAGGAGCGAGAAGGCGTCCGGCTGCCGGAGGAGGATCTCCGAGAGGAAGCGGCTCCCGGCGAACAGAGTGACGAGAATCTCGGCGGCCCGAGGGTGCTCGGCGAGGTACCGGAACAGCTCCCGCCGGTCTGGAACGCACTCGGCGAGCCGCTCGAGATTGACGAGGACGCCGTCGGGACTCGCCACCCCCGCGAGCCGCGGCAGGAGGTGGGGCAGCAGGGCCGCCAGCTCCCGGCTCTGCCCGGGCTCCCCCGCCATCCGCGAGAGGCAGCTGCGGGCGGCGCGCCAGTCCCTGAATTCCCCGGAAGAGAGGAGCCCTCGCACCTCCTCGTCGGTCAGCCGCCCGATGTCCCCGACCCCGCTCATCCGCCAGCGCCCCGGCTAGGCCACCGAGGCGCCGTGCTCCCCGAGAAGCTCGCGCAGCACCGACCGATGGCACCGATGCGCATCGGCGCAGTAGCACCCCACCGAGAAGCTCGTTTGCCGCGAGAGCGCCGCGAGAACGTCGAGGAGGCGGCCTTTCTCCGGGCGCCTCATCTCGGCCCGATACCGCTTGACGAAGGCACGCCACTGCCGCTCGTCCTTCGCCGCCAGCGCCAGGCTCACCAGCTCCTCGCTCGGCGCGAGTTCCGGGAGCCAGACGTCGTAGAAGTTCCGCGAGGCGAATTCCGCTTTCGGAACCCCGCGCGGCGGCCGCCGCACCGTCCCGATCCGCAGCCCCTCGTGCGGACGGCGAGGGGTCCCGAGCCGAACGACATGAACGGACATTGCCCCCTCCTTCTCCCAGCGTAACCCACCTCGCCGACGGAGGCGATTCTTCCGGGGCGCTGCCACGAACGCCGGATGTAAGATCAGCCGCCGACACAGGAAAGGGACTCGCGTCACTCCTGGCCAACTGAACGGTCATCGCTTCCAGACGCAGGGGCGTTTCATGGCCGCACGGCAGCAGGACCTCGACCCTATCCGCCGCGGAACCGAGGCGGATCTGGAGCGGATCCTGGAGATCGAAAAGCTCTCATTCGAGAAGCAATGGTTTGCCGACGAGTTCAGGTCGGCGCTCAAGGAGCTGTTTCTCGTCTATCAGGAAGAGGTGGTCCTCGGTTTTCTGAGCGCATGTCTCACCGCGCCCGGAGACCGTGCCGTCATCATGAGAATCGCGGTTCACCCCGATCATCGGGGGAAGGGGATCGCGAGCAGGCTCATCGAGGCGACTCTCGACCGCCTTCGGCAGATGAGCGTCGCCGAGGTCGAACTCGAAGTCGAGATCGTCAAGACCGGGGCGATTGCGCTCTACGAGAGGTTCGGCTTCCGGATCCGGGAGATCGTCACGGCCGACGACGACAAGGGAAGCGAGAGCTTTCTCGAAATGAAGCTGAAATTGGCCGGCGGGTGACGTCCCGGCCCGGGCCGGCGCCGCCCGTGCGGCCCGCGAGGGCCAGCCATGCGGCCGTGGCAGCGGCCCTCTCGTCCGCCCGCCACGGTCGCCCGAGCGACTGACCGAAGGCGGTAAGACCGGTCCGGACGGCTTGCGGGGAAACGCCCAGCTCCGAGGCCGCCCGCGCTTCGAGTCCTGTCTCCGCGAGACTGACGTGCGGGAGCCCCTTCTCCTCTGCTGCGGTCTCCAGCACTCGCCGAAAGAGGATCCCCTCGGCCGCGTGGGCCCGGATGTGGGGGTTGCCGATGGCCGAAAGGTCCCGGTCCGGCAAGCCGACGACGCCGATCTTTCTCACCTCGAGACCTGCGGACCGGGCATCGCCAACGAGCCTCTCGAGCAGCGACCTCGCAACGCCTTCGATGACGGCCTCGGTGATCCGGGCTTTAGCGACGGCCTCCGCCCAGGCGAGCTCCATGACTTCGTGGAAGGGCTGAGCCGTGGCGGGAACGGCGGGAGACGTGAGCGACACGTCCTCCCTCTTCACCGCTCTCGGCGACTCGGCGGGGCCGGCCAGAATGACCACGATCGCTCTTCCGGTCTTTGCCCGGAACCCTAGGGCCGCCAGATCTGAGACGGCAGGAAGCGTACGAGACATGTCGAGCGCGGCCGAATGGTCTCCGCAGCAGGCCGGCGTCCGGATTCCTTTTCTTCGATGCGGCCCAGGATGTGGCCGTCGTCGAGGGTCACCTCGATGGAAACGGCGAAACACTCGGGGACGTCCTGGGCGGGAATCGGACGGCGAGCGCAGCCAAGACCCATGGCCAGGCACTCGCGAAGTACGCCCCTACCGGCTCGATTTCCTCCCGGTGGTCCGGGTGGCCCGCCGCCAGCGGCTTCTCGGCGTGTGCCGGGTGGGTCGGCGGCGGCACGGCGGCGTAGTGCGCCTGAAGCTTCTTGAGCACCCAGTCATTGCCGGTGCGGAAGAACTCGCGCATGGCCTGCGACTCCGGGTCCGGACCGTATCCCATCATCGCCACGCGCACGTTCGTGCGTCCTTCTCCGAGGTCCGTCAGCGACACGACCGTCCAGACGTGCCGCCACGCCTCTTTGAACGGGAAGCCTTTGGGCGGCCGGTGAATCCTCGTCGCGATCATCCGCATCGGCTCGTAGGCGATGATCTCCGTCTGGATGGCCGCATCGCCGTCGAGCGGCTGCGCGGCGTCGTACGTCGATCTGATCAGGCCGCCGGGGCGGAAGTCCATCTCCGCCCTGGCGACGCCCAGCCTGGTATAGCCCTCCCCGGTCGAGAAGACCCGCCACACTTCGGCGACGGGGGCCTGCACGACGCCCTCGGTGACGAGCGGCTCGAGGTTCGGCGGAGCCGGCGGCCGAGTCGCTTCGGGCTTCGGCGATGCCTGGGCGAAGAGCATGGAAGGCACCAATAAGAGACAGGCCATAAGCATCGATTTCATCGTCCCCCCCTGGCGGACCTCGCATCCGCCCCCCTTTTCCTGCGGTCCCCCTGACCTCCCGCCGTATCCCGGTGCGGCCGGCGCCGGCCCTCGGCGGCAACTGCGGCGACAGAAGAAAGCCCGCCGCTCCGAAGGAGGCCGCTCGCGGCTAGCGCTCGTGATGCCGAAGGATGTCCTCGATGTCCTCCAGCGTGAATGCGTTGAGGCGGACGATCTTCGTCTGTGAACGGAAGGCCGGGGGCACAATGCCGCGGGCCTCGTCCCTGCTGTCGACCTCCACCACCATCCACGCCTTGTGCACGCCGTCCTTGCATCCCCAATCTGCATTGCTCAGGAAATGGGACCCGCTCCTGAGAAAGACCTCGACCGCCCGGGCACATGCCACCGTGGCCTCTTCATGCGGAACCTCGATGAGGAATCTTGCCGTCACGTAGACCTCCTCGCGACCGGAGCCGCCGCCTCCTTCGGATCGTAGCTTGAGACCCCGTCGCCGAGGACGCCGAGGCCCGCCGCCATCGAGGTTCCCCACTTCCCCGTGCGGGCGCTCGAAGGAGGAAACCCTCCGGGGCTCTCCTGTTCACTCTGGTCCTTCGTACCGGTGAAGACCCTCTATGCGAACATCGCGTCGCCGAGCCGCTTGAGCATCGGGACGCCGCGGATCTCCGTTTCGTAGAGCGGGACGATGGCGCGGACGCTGCCGTCGAACTTCTCCCAGACGGTCTTCATGTGGTCTTCCTGCATGGCGACCCGGTTCTTGACGAAGTCGGCGGCATCGGCGCCGACGGAGGCCTTGTCGATCAGCATGTTCACGAGGACGCCGCCCACGGGGATGCCGAAGTCGCGGAACCACTGGATGAAGCGTGTGATGACGGCAATCGGCAGAGCTTCCGGGAGCGTCACGAAGAAGAACGACGTCTTTTCCGGGTCCGTCAGGAGGACGCGCCCGTGCTCCATCCGGTCGCGGAAGGAGAGGAGGTACGCCATGAGCGGATCCTCTTCTTTCTTCTTTGTGAATGAGAGCATCTCGCGCAGCGTCTTCGCCTCCTCGCGGCTCTTGAGCATCTTGTTGACCCAGAGCCCGTAAACCTTGGACATGCCGAGGAGGCGCCGCGCGTTGGCCGTCGGCGCGGTGTCGAAGACGTAGACGTCGTACTCGTCCTTGAACATGAGGTCGATCATGTTCTCGAACATGGCCGACTCCTCGAAGGCGGGGTTCATCGTGGCGGACTCCACGAAGTCCTCGGCCTTGGTCTTGATGTCGGCGAACTTGAGGAACCACTGGATCTTCTCGCGGATCTCGACCTTGCTCCGCTCGATGGTCTCCTTCGTCTCGATCTCGTAGGCCCAGAGGTTCGGGACCCCTTCGACGGGCGTGTGCTTCCCGAGGACGTTCTGACCCAGCAGGCTCGAGAGGCTGTGGACGGGGTTCGTGGACGCCAGCATCGTCCGGCGTCCGAGCTGGGCGTTGTGCAGCGCGGTGGCGGCCGCGAAGACCGTCTTCCCAACGCCCCCCTTGCCGCCGAAGAAGATGTACTTCAGGCGGGCGTGCTGCTGGATGTAGTCGCTCATGGAGGTCTGGATGTTGGGCATGGGCATCTCCTCGGCGTCCGCCGGCTCAGCCGAGCTTGCCGTCGCCGTACATGATCTTCGCGAGCTTCTCGATCATCGGAAGCCCCGTCACGTCGCGCTCCAGCTCCGGGACGTAGGCAAGGACGTCCTTGCCGAAGGTCGTCCGGATATTCCCCAGATACTTGTCCTGCATCTGGATCCGGTTGCGCAGGTACTCGGGGATGTTCTGGTCGATCAGCTCGTGGGGGATGACGCGGTTGACGACGTAGCCTCCGATCGGGACGTCGAACTGGGCGAAGAGCTTCGCGGCCTTCTCCGTGTCGACGATGATCATGTCCTCGGGCGTCACGACGAAGAAGAAGGCGGTCTTCTCTTTGTCGGTCAGGATCGCCGAGGAGGCGTTGATGCGCCCCTTGATGTAGATGAGCTCGTTCAGGATCGCGTCCTGCTCCGTCTCCTTCTCCCGCTTCATGCGGCTAACCATCTCCTCGTACTCGCGCATCTCCTCGCGCAGCTTCGTCACCTTGTTGATCCACTCGTCGTAGACCTTGGCCATGGAGAGGTAGTAGAGCGCGTGGCCGAGCGGAACGAGGTCGTAGATGTAGTAGTCGTAGTCCCCCTGGACGACGACGTCCACGACGGCGTCGAAGATCGCGCTCTCCTCCATGGCCGGCTCCGCGCTCGCGGCCTGAATGTAGCTCTCGATCTCCTCGGGGACGGCCGGGAGTCCGTACATGTCGAGGATCTTCTTCCGGATCTCCCCCTGGTACGCCTTGATGTGGCTGTCGGCGTCGATCTCCTGCGCCCAGAGGTTCTCCATGATCTTCACCGGCCCCTTCCCGAAGATGTCCTTCTGGAAGATGTCGGTGAGGGAGGCCTGCGGGTCGACGGAAAAGACGAGAACCCTCTTCCCCTGCGTGGCGAGCCAGTAGGCCGTCGCGGCCGAGAACGTCGTCTTGCCCAAGCCCCCTTTGCCGCCGAACATGATGTACCGGCGACCCAGGTTCTGCTGGAAGACCTCCTTCATCCCCATCGTGGCTCCTCCTTGCTCTCTGGCGGACGGACGAGCGGCCCGGCCTCAGAACATCGCGTCCGAGACGTCCTTCTCGCGGAGCATCCGCCGCTTCCACGTCGCGATCTGCGGGACGACGTGCGGGAGGAGTCGGAGGCTGTAATAGGGCGGAAGAATCGGGATCCCGAGCAGATCCCCCATCGTGATCAGAATGAAGAGGTGCTCCATCGACGCCCGCGTCCGGAGCGCCGCGCGGCTCATGTCGTGAGCCGACATCCCGTAGATCGTCTCCTTGAAGCCCTGCCAGAGCCCCTTGACGCCCGCCGGCTTCTCGGTCTTCTTTTCCGTCATCCCGTCCTCCTCTCCTGCGCGCACGGAATCTACTCTTGCCGGGCGAAGACGCCCAGATGCAGTCGCATCACAAGACTATCGCAAGCGCGCCCGGCCCGTCAGACCCCGTGAAGGTGGTGCTCGTGGTCGTCGCCGAATTGCCGCTCCCGGAGGACCCGGCGCTTCCACCGGGGGAGGGTGAGCAGCGCGTGCGGGAGGAGCCGCAGGGCGTAGTAGGGC
>JBLMYG010000073.1:0-3362 GCA_050258155.1 Acidithiobacillales bacterium | reverse complement strand
TTCTCATCGACGAGGGAGACCGGCAGACCGAGCTGAAGATCTTCCGGACGTCGCCGGGCGAGCGCGTCGAGACGACGATCGGCCGCGACGCCGGCCCGCCGTACCGCCATATCCAGCTCCTTCCGGAGTCAGTCGCCGGCAAGCACGCCAAGCTCGTCTACGACCGGAAGAGCTACTCCCTCATCAACTATGCCCGCACGAACCCGACGCGGATCAACGGCGAGGAGATGGAGGAGAACGCCTCGCGGCGCCTCGTCCACGGGGACCGGATCGAGATCGGCGAGGTCTCCATGACCTATCAGGAGGACTGAGGCTCTCCGGTGGGCGCGCAGCCGGGCGTGGAGCGCACGCCGTACCTCTCCGCCGGGCTCTCAGAAACGGGCCGCCGGGAGTCGAACGAGGACGCCGCCGCCTTCGGCGTCTTTCCGGAAGCCTCGTCGCTCAAAGCGTTCGCCGTTCTCTGCGACGGAATGGGAGGTCACAATGCCGGGGAGGTCGCCTCCCGGCTCGCCGTCGAGATTCTCAAGGGCGAGGTTGAGGCCTTCGCCGCCCGGCCGCCCTCGGAGCCACCGGGCGAACCGGCCGCCGTCGAGTCCCGGATCCAGGACTGGGTCGCCGCCGTCAACCGCGAGATCTACCAGCGTGGCAGGTCGTCGGCCGAGCAGCGGGGAATGGGAACCACCCTCGCCCTCGCGATGATCCTTTCCGACGATCGCCTCGTCGTGGCCAACGTCGGCGACAGCAAGATCTTCCTCGTCTCCGGCCTCGTCGTCCGGCAGCTCTCGATCGACCACACGGCTCTCGCCGAACAGCGGCGGGCTCTCGGCTCCGATTCGGTCGCACCAGAAGACGACGCGAGCAACCCGTTCGCTCACGCCCTCACGAGAAGCCTCGGCCAGGAGAAGAAGGTAACGACGGACGTCCGCAGCGACATCAGGCTCGGAATCGGCGACGTCGTCATCCTGACGACCGACGGCGTGACCGACGTCCTCGAGACCGAGCGCTTCCTCACCGCTCTCGAGACGACGAAGAGCCTTCAGGAAACGGCCGAAGAGATCGTCCGGCTGTCACTGGAGGCGGGCTCGAAGGACAACATCTCCGTAGCGCTCATCTCTCGCGGCTCCCCGGCTCGCCTGGGAGCCGGGCTCGTAGCCGATACCGTGGCGGCGCCACCCCCGGCGCCCGCCGGCGGGATGCTCCTCGCCGGCGCCGCCTCGAGCCCTCCCGGAGAACCCGGCACCCGATCCCGCGGACCACGCTACTCCCTTCTCGGTGCCGCCGCGGTCGCCCTTCTCGCCGTCGGACTGGCCGCAGGACTGCTCCTCAGGCGCCGGAGCGGCCCGGAGCCGGCAGCGGCCCGCAGCCCTTCCCCCGGGCCGCTGGCTGCATCGCCGGCTCCTGCAATGGCTCGCACGACGCCGATTCCCCTCCCTCCGGCGCCACCAACGCCCTCTCCCGTTCCGTCAAGTCCCGATCTCGATCGCAACGTGCGCCAGGTGGCACCCCGTACGCCCCATCTGGCGCCGACGGTTCCTCAAGAGCCGGCCTTCAAGAGTCCGGAGATCCTGAGCGGCCTGAAGCCGCTCGAGTACCCGCCGACGCCGACCGACACGCCGACGCCGACCGACACGCCGACACCGACCGAGACGCCGACGGTCTCCCCGACGCCGGAGCCGACGGCCCTTCCGACGGGAACTCCCGTGGCTCCGGTCCCTCCGACGCCCCGCGTCAACGTCTGAGGAAGACGAACGCCGCCACCACGGAGGCCACCAGAAAAGCGAGAACGCCGAGGGCGAGGACGAGCCTCCCGACGCCGGGACGCGGCGCGCTTCGGACGCCCTCGATCGGGGGGATCCTGGATCGAGGAGGAGGCGGGACCGCCGCCGGAGTCGCTGAAGCCGCGGGACGAGCCGGCTCCCCTGCCGCGGGCGGCGGAGGAGACGCCGGGAACGAGACCGAGCGGAGCCTCCGCTGAGGGGGGGCGGCGTCGAAGCGCTCCGGGATGAGCGCGAACCCGATGGAGGGCGCCTGGAAGATGCGGCGGGGAGCCTCCTCCGCTTCGGGCACGGGCGGCGCGTGGAGCCTCCGAAGCTCGGCGAGCCGGCGGACGACGGCGTCGGATTCGGGCCTCTTCTCCATCTCGGTCTCGAGGAGGCTCTCCACGAACGATGCGAGCGTTTCGTCTCCACTCAGGCCTGCGCTCTCCCGCAGCTCCAGCTTCGGCGCCGCCCGCTTCTTCTGGGCTTTCAGAACCCGTTCCGGCGTCTCCCCGGGAAAAGGGGGCTTCCCGGAGAGCCACTCGAACAGAAGAACGCCGAACGAGAAGACGTCGCTCCGCGGATCGATCAGCCCGGCGGCTCCCTCTCCCGTCAGGAGCTCGGGAGAAGCGAAGGCAGCCCGCCCCAGGAACGCTCCCGCCATCGTCAGGTCCTCGTTCGACAGGATCTCCTTGGCGACGCCCAGATCGATCAGCCGCGGATTGGTTCCGAAGCGCCGCCTCTCGACGAGGACGTTGTCGAAGGCGATGTCACGGTGAAGGATC
Source organism: Acidithiobacillales bacterium (assembly GCA_050258155.1). GTDB lineage: Bacteria > Acidobacteriota > Thermoanaerobaculia > UBA5066 > UBA5066 > DAOMFB01. The sequence continues at coordinate 820 of JBLMYG010000073.1, read as the reverse complement.
CCCTGGACGTGAAGAGCATCGAGGGCGGACGCGATGCCGTACGCGAGACGAACGACCTCGTGGACGGGCGCCGTGCGGAAGCTCGAGAGCGGCTCGCCCTCGATCCATTCCATCAGCGCCCAGCCCGTCCCGTCGTCTTCCTCGCCGCAGCCGTAGAGGGCCGGGAACGCGGGGTGCTCCATCCGGGCGAGGATCCGGCACTCGCGTTGAAACCGCTCGCGAGGGCGAAAGGCGGGGTCCATCCGGTCGAAGGGGTAGATCTTGGCGGCCAGCCGCGCCCCGGTGGCCTTGTGGCGGGCGGAGAAGACCTCACCCGAGCCCCCGCGGCCCACGACGGCTCCAAACTCGATCTCCGCGAGGCCGAGCCCGAGTCGCAGCGCCATCAGCCTGCCGGCCTACTTCGTCGCGGGCGGAGGCGGCGCGGGCGCTCCCTCGAGGCGCCTCAGGCGGGCATCGAGATTGGTCCGGTCCTGCACGTAGGTCTTCCCGAAGTCGCCGGCCCACTTTTCGACCGACTTGAGCGACGACCGGAGCTCGTCCGCCTCTTTGCGGGCGGCGGCGGCATCCTGCTTCGCGGCGTCGACGTCGGTTTGGAGGAGCTGCCTCACCCCCTCCAGTTCGCGCCGCTGTGCCTCCTGCTGCTCCGTGAGCTTCTTGTCCAGCCCGGCAACGAGGTCGAGGACCGGCTGAAGCTGCTTGCGCGTCTGAGCATCCATGGACTGGATCTGCTTCTCGAGCGACGTCTTCGTCGCGACCTGGCTCCGGAAGGACTGGAAGACGAGCGTGCCCAGCGCTGCCGCGACGACGATGAAGGCCGCGG
>JBLMYG010000072.1:0-7237 GCA_050258155.1 Acidithiobacillales bacterium | reverse complement strand
ATCATCTGGGTCTAGACGAATGTCGGAGTGGGGTCTCGATTATCAATTGTGGAACGAATCGCAGTGTGTCAGCCCCTCACCCTCGCTTCGGGCGCTGGCGGGTGTCGGCCGACGCCAGACGGTAGCTCAGGTTCTCGAGGAAAAGGGTCAGGTCGACGTTCTTGACCTCGAGGCCGGGCACGGGGGCGAGGTTGACGGGGGCGAAGTTCAGGATCGCCTTCACGCCGGCGTTCCGGAGAACGACCGCTGCCGGCGGAACGGCCTCGGCCGGCACGGCGAGGACGCCGACCTCGACCGACTCGGCCCGGGCGACCTGGGGGAGCTCGGCCACGTCGCGGATCGGGACGCCCGTCCGGGACCGGCCGCCGATCTTCCGCCCGTCGTTGTCGAACAGGGCCACGACCCGGAACCCTTCCGTGTTGAAGTTTCCCGAGTCGGCGAGGGCCTGCCCGAGATGGCCGGCCCCGAGGATCACGAGGGCCCGGACGCGGTCGAGGCCCATGACGGAGCTGAGCTTCTGCTTCAGGTGGCCGACGCGGTAGCCGACGCCCCGGACGCCGAACTCGCCGAACTGGGCCAGGTCTTTCCGGATCTGGGCGGCGTTCAGCCCGAAGCGGTCGGCGAGCTGCTGCGAGGAGATCGTGTCGACGCCCTCCCCCTCGAGGATGCGGAGGCTCCGGAGGAGGATCGAGAGGCGGTGGGTCGTCGCCTCGGAAACGCTGTCGGGAGGCTCCTTGACCGGCATGCCGGGCCTCCTCTCACCTCGACGCGAGGCTCTGCGCGGCCGCGCGCGCCACGTCGATCAGGCCGCGCGGGAAGAAACCGAAGAAGAGAATGCCGGCCGCGAGAAGGAGCCACGCGGCGCCGGCCATGATGTCGTCCTCGTGAAGCGGCACCTCGCGCGAAGGATCCTTCATGTAGAGGACATAGACGACGCGCAGGTAGTACCCGACGGAGACGAGGCTTCCGAAGACGCCGACGAGGGCGAGGAAGACGAGGCCGGCGTCGACGGCGGACCGGAAAACGAGGAGCTTTCCGACGAAGCCGACGGTCGGCGGCAGGCCGGTCAGCGAGAACATGGAGAGCGTCAGAACGGTGGCGGCCGTCCCGCGGCGGCGGCCGAGACCCGCGAGGTCTGCGAGCATCTTCGGCTCCATCTCGCCGCTGGAGAGGGCGGCCACGGAGAGGAAGGCGGCGGCGTTCGTGAACAGGTAGCCGGCGAGGAAGACGAGCGCCGCCTCGATCGCCTCCCGGGAGAAGGTGGCAAGCGCGATGGCGAGGTAACCCATCTGCGCGATGCCCGAGTAGGCCAGCATCCGTTTCAGGTCCCGCTGGGCGAGCGCCACGACGTTCCCGAACAGGATCGAGGCGACGGCGAGAAGAGAGAGGAGGGGCCGCCACGGGTCGCCGGGGTCCGAGGGAAATGCCGCATGGAGGAGGCGGACCACGACGACCGCCGCGGCCGCCTTGGGCACCGTCGAGAGGAAGGTGACGGCCGGCGTGGTCATCCCCTGGTAGACGTCGGGGGCCCACGCGTGGAACGGGACGAGGGCCATCTTGAAGCCGAGCGCGACGAGAATCGCCGCGATTCCCACCGCGAGGAGCGGGTCGAACGCGAGGGCCGACGGCCCCGTGGCGAGGCCCGCGAGGCGCCTCAGATGGGTCGTGCCGGTTCTGCCGTAGAGCGTCGCGACGCCGAAGAGGAGGATGGCCGAGGCGAAAGATCCCGTCAGGAAGTACTTCATCCCCGCCTCGGTGGCCGCCGGCAGCTCGCGGTACCAGGCGGCGAGGACGTAGAGCGGGATCGACATCAGCTCGAGGCCGATGAAGATGACGAGGAGGTCGGCACCTTTCGCCATGAGCATCACGCCGACGGCCGACCAGAGAAGGAGGGCGTAGAACTCCCCCTGGTTCTTCCGGTCGCGCGCAAGGAGAGCGCCGCCTCCGAGGACCGCGAGGGCGGCACCGCCGAGGGCGATCATCTCGATGAATCGCGTCAGGGCGGATGTCTCCACCGCCCCGGCGAACCATGTTCCCGGCGTGACGGCGCCGACGATGTTGGCGAGGGCGAGGGCGACGAGCGTCAGGGTCGGGTACGAGGGGCGGGTCGGCCGCGCGAACGCGTCGAGAAGGATCAGCGCGATCCCGGCGAGGGAAAGGACGATCTCGGGCGCAACGGCGGCGAGGTCCGACGCGGTGACGTGGAGGAAGCCGGGCATCAGGGCGTTCCCCCGAGACGGAGGAGCTGGACGACGGCGTCCACCGAGGGTCCGATCACCCTGAGAAGCGGGGCCGGGTAGACGCCGAGGATCACGACGAGGACGATCATCGGGAGGGCGCCCGCGAGCTCCCAGCCGTTGATGTCGGACAGCGTCCGGTTCTCCGGGACGAGGTCCGGCCCAAAGAAGACCCTCTGGACGAGGGTCAGCAGGTAGACGGCTCCGAGGATCATCCCGAGGGCCCCCACGGCGCACCAGACGACGTTCACCCGGAAGACGCCGCCGAGGATCAGGAACTCCCCGACGAAGCCGTTCAGGCCGGGGAGGCCTGCGGAGCCGAGAACGCTGATCAAGAAGAGCGTCGCGGTGAGGGGGACGCGGGCCGCGACACCGCCGTAGTCGGCCATCTCGCGCGTGTGCCGGCGTTCGTACAGGACGCCCACGAGGAGGAAGAGGAGGCCGGTCGTCAGGCCGTGGCCGACCATCTGGACGATCGCGCCCGAGACCGCCATGGCCGTCCCCGCGAAGATTCCGAGGACGACGAGCGCGAGGTGGCTCACGGAGGAGTAGGCCACCAGCTTCTTCATGTCCTTCTGGGCGAAGGAGACCCAGGCGCCGTAGACGACGCCGACGAGGGCCAGGAGCGCGAGGAGAGGCGTGAACCGGACCGCGGCGCCGGGGAAGAGCGGGATTGCGAACCGGAGGAGGCCGTAGGTTCCGAGCTTCAAAAGGACGCCGGCCAGGATGACCGAGCCCCCGGTCGGCGCCTCGACGTGCGCATCGGGGAGCCACGTGTGAAGCGGCCAGAGCGGCACCTTCACGAGGAAGGCGAGCGCGAAGGCGCCGAAGAGGAGCGCCTCGGTCCCCGGCGCGAGGTGCCACGCCCCGGAGGCGACGGCCCGCGTCCAGTCGACGAGGGAGAAGCTCTGGATGCCCGTCGAGCGGAGATGGAAATTCGCGGCGTAGAGGATCGCCACGAACATCAGGAGCGAGCCGGCCATCGTGAAGAGGAAGAACTTCATCGCGGCATAGATCCGCCGCTTGCCGCCCCAGATCCCGATGATCAGGTACATCGGGACCAGCATGACCTCCCAGAAGACGTAGAAGAGGATCGCGTCGAGGGCCACGAGGCTCCCGAGCATCCCCGTCTCCAGCACGAGGAACGACGCCATGTACCCCTTCAGCCGCGTCAGGTGCTGTCCGCACGCGACGACGAGGACGGAGAAGGTCAGGAGCGTCGTCAGGAGCACCAGGACGACGGAGAGCCCGTCCACCCCCAGCTCGTAATGGATGCCGAGGCGGGGGATCCACGGCCGGTAGACACGAAAGGCCGTGAGGCCCGGCGTCGCCGGGTCGAAGCGGACGGCGAGAAGGATGGACGCGGCGAAGGTGAGGCCGGAGGCGGCGAGAGCGATCCCCTTGATCGTTCGCCGGGCGTCGGAGGAGACGAGGGCGAGGAGGAGCGCCCCGAAGGTGGGGATGACGAGGAGGGTCGTCAGAAGGTCGCCGCCGAGCCAGTCGAGGTCCAGGAGTCGCATCGGCACGGCGCTACCTGAAGAGAAGGTACGCCACGATGGCGAGCAGTCCGAGCGTGAAGGTCAGGGCGTAGTTGCGGACGTTTCCGGTCGTGAAGAACCGGAGAAGGTCGCCGGCGAGCTCGACGAGAAATGCCGAGGCGTTCGCGATCCCGTCGATGACGAGCGCGTCGGCCCCCTTCCAGAGCAGCCGCCCGATCTCGCGGAACGGCCCGAGGATGCCCGCCTCGATCCCTTCGTCCACGTTCCACCTGTTCCTGACGAGCGTCCCGAGGAGGCCGGCCTTCTCGCAGAAGGCGGCGGCGGCCGGGGAGACGACGACCTCCTCGACCGGCTTCTCAGCCGCATGGGCGGGAGCGGGCCGTCCCGTGTACCACTTCACCGCGAGAGCGATGCCCGCCAGCGCGGCTCCGAGCGAGAGGGCCATCAGGGCGAGCTCCGTCCCGTGCGACAGCTCGTGCTCGGGCATCTCGGCCAGAGCCGGCGCGAGGAAGCGGGGGAGAAGGCTCGAGACCCCCATCGGTACCCAGATGAGGCCGGCCACGACCGAGCCCGCCGCCAGGATCCAGAGCGGGACGGTCATCGTCAGAGGGCTCTCCTTCAGGTGGTGCTCCTGCTCGTGCGTCCCGCGGAACTCGCCGGCGAACGTCATCCGCATCAGCCGGAACATGTAGAAGGCCGTCATCGCCGCCGTCACGACGCCGACGACGTAGAGGACCGGGTGGCCTGACGCCGCCACCGAGCCCAGAATCATGTCCTTCGAGAAGAAGCCGGCGAAGGGAACGATGCCGCAGAGGGCGAGGGTCGCGGCGAGCATCGTCCGGTAGGTCTGCGGGAGCTTGCCGGCCAGGCCCCCCATCCGCCGCATGTCCTGCTCGTGATGCATCGCCTGGATGACCGAGCCGGAGCCGAGGAAGAGGCAGGCCTTGAAGAAGGAATGGGTGAAGACGTGGAACATCCCGGCCGCGAAGGCGCCGACGCCGCAGGCCAGGAACATGTATCCGAGCTGGGACACCGTCGAGTAGGCCAGGACCTTCTTGATGTCGTTGTGCGCGAGGCCGATCGAGGCGGCGAAGATCGCCGTCCCCGCCCCGACCCACGCCACGAGCGTCATGGCGTCGGGGGCGAGGACGAAGACGCTGCTCATGCGGGCCACGAGGTAGACGCCGGCCGTCACCATCGTCGCGGCGTGGATGAGCGCCGACACGGGGGTCGGGCCGGCCATCGCGTCGGGGAGCCAGACGTAGAGGGGCACCTGGGCGCTCTTCCCGCAGGCACCGAGGAAAAGGAGGAGGCAGACGGCGTAAACCGAGAGGGGGGCGGAACCGGCGAGGGCCTGCTGCCTCGCCGCCTCGAGGAAAGAGAAATCGGTCGTCCCGAAGAGGGCGAGAACCCCGAAGATCCCGAGGACGAAGCCGACGTCGCCGACGCGGTTCGTGATGAAGGCCTTCTTTCCCGCGGCGACGGCGAAGTCCTTGTCGTAGTAGTACCCGATCAGAAGGTACGAGCAGAGTCCGACACCTTCCCAGCCGATGAAGAGGACCGGCAGGTTGGCGCCGAGGACGAGCGTCAGCATCGCGAACATGAAGAGGTTCAGGAACGCGAAGTAGCGGCCGTACCCTTCCTCTTCCTGCATGTAGCCGACGCTGTAGAGGTGAATCAGCGTCCCGACGAAGGTGACGAAGGCGAGCATGAGGGCGGAGAGGGAGTCCAGACGGAACGCCACGTCCACGCTGAAGTCGCCGGCGAACATCCACCGCCAGACCGTCTGGACGACGGGGACGGCCCCGCCACCCATCGCCTCCTTCGCCCACGGTACGAGGGCGGCGAAGGCGAGGACTCCCGAGGCGCCCACCAGGCCGACGCCGACGACTCCGTGGAAGAGCCTCTCGGCGAACGGCAGCGGCCTTCCCGCCTCGCCGCGCCGGGCGCGCCGCATGCTCGAAACGAGCGCGACGGCGCCGTTCATGACGAAGCCGATGAGGGGGAGGGCGGGGATCCAGAAGAGCGCTCTCATGCCCCGGCGCCTACCACCTCAGGAGGTTGACCCGGTCGACCTCGATGGTCTGTCGGGCGCGGAAGAGGGCGACGAAGACGGCCAGGCCCACCGCCGCCTCGGCAGCGGCGATGGCGACGATGAAGAAGACGATCACGTGGCTCGAGGCGTCCCCCCGCATCCTGCCGTACGTCAGGAAGAGGAGGTTGACGGCGTTCATCATCAGCTCGATCGAGAGGAAGATCGACAGGGCGTTCCGCTTCAGGAGCGCTCCCGCCAGGCCGATGGCGAAGAGGATCGTGCCGGCCGCGAGGAACGCCGCGGGAGGGACGCTCAATCCATCCTCCTTTTCGTGAGGATCAGCGCGCCCACCGCGGCGGCGAGCAGAAGGACGGCCACCGCCTCGAAGGCGAAGAGATAGTCGGAGAAGAGGAGCCGGCCGATCGTCGGGATCTCGTCCGGAACCGGAATCCGCGCGGCGACGGCGGCGGCCTCGACCGGGGGCTTCCCGGCGCGGAGCGTCAGGCCGAGAAGGAGGCCGCCGAGGGCGACGGCCGCGATCAGGCCGAGGATCCGCTGGACGGGACGGGTGTCCTTCTCGCGGGCCTCCTCGTTCAGGTTCAGCAGCATGATGACGAAGAGGAAAAGGACCAGGATCGCGCCGGCGTAGACGATCATGATGATCGCCGCGATGAACGGCGCCGCCAGCATGACCGCGAGGACGGCGATCCCGAAGAAGGTCACGACGAGGGAGAGGACGCTCCGGACCGGCGTCTTCTGGACGACCATCGCGAGCGCGAAGACGACCGCGAGGCCGGCGGCGACGCCGAAGAGGATCAGGTCCCCCGTCATGCAGGCCCCTTCATCGAGACGATCCAGGCGGCGCCGAGGAGGTTCAGGACGGACAGCGGCAGGAGGACCTTCCAGCCGAGGCTCATCAGCTGGTCGTACCGGAAGCGGGGGAGCGTCCAGCGGACCCAGATGAAGACGAAGATGACCGCGAGCGTCTTCCCCCAGAAGACGAGCATCGAGAGGATGCCGCCCCAGACCCCGGAAAAGCCTATGAAAGGCAGCGACCAGCCGCCGAGGTAGAGCGTCACGATCATGGCGGAGGCCGCGATCATGTTCGCGTACTCGCTCATGAAGAACATGCCGAACTTGAAGGCCGAGTACTCCGTGTGGTACCCGGCCACGAGCTCTGCCTCGGCCTCGGGCAGGTCGAAGGGGACGCGGTTCGTCTCGGCGAAGGCGGCGACCACGAAGACGACGAAGCCGAAGAACTGGGGGATGCAGTTCCAGAAGTTCTGGACCTGCCAGTCGACCACTGCGGAGGGCTTGAGCGAGCCTGCCGTCACGAAGGTCGCGATCGCGGCGAGCCCCATTGACAGCTCGTAGCTGATGACCTGCGCCCCCGAGCGCAGGCCGCCCAGGATCGAGTACTTGTTGTTCGACGCCCAGCCGGCCAGGACCAGCCCGTAGACCCCGAC
>JBLMYG010000071.1:0-4164 GCA_050258155.1 Acidithiobacillales bacterium | reverse complement strand
CCCTGCCGGTCGGTGTCGGCGCGGCCGCTGCCCGGCACGCTCCACGCCGTCACGGTGAGCGTGTAGGTGCCGGCGGCCGGCGCGGAGAGCTTCACCTGCTCGACGGAGTTCAGGCGGTCGGCCTCTCCTCCGGGAGCCGAGTCGCCGGAGGTGGAGAGGACGTTTCCCCTCCAGGTGGTCGTGCCATTCGTCACCGTGAGGTCGAGATCGTTGACGAGGGCCAGGGCGGCGCCGAGGGTCCCTTCCGCGTCGGACCAGGCGAGCGTGACGCGAAGCTCCTCGCCGGCGCCGACCGTGACCGTGTAGCTCTGGCTCTCGCCGGTCTTCAGCCCGTCCGGGTTCGAAGGGCTCCAGACGCGGAGCTTCCGGGCATCTCCTCCGAAGAAGAGGTTGTTGTCGAGGAAGACCCGTCCCCACCCGAAGTCGTCGTTCCCGAAGCCCGGACTCTCGCCGAGCGGGAGGGTCCCATTCAGGAGGACGGCCTTGACGAGAGCCGCCGAGGGCTCCAGCCGGTCCGCCGCGCTGCGGCTCCCGGTCGGGTAGAAGCCGTCGGCGAAGTACTGTCTGAGGAGCGCAGACGCGCCGGCCGCGGTCGGGCAGGCCATCGAGGTCCCGTCCAGCTTCTGGGTGAAGCAGTACTCCGAGACGTGCGTCGAGGTGCCGAGGGCGGAGACGATGTTCGTGCCCTCCGCCACGACGTCCGGCTTGATCCGCCCGTCGGCCGTCGGGCCGCGGCTGGAGAAGGGGGCGATGAACGTGCTGCTGCCGTGGTTCGTGGCGCCCACCGCGACGACGTTCTTGGCGTTGGCGGGCGAGCCGGTCGTGCTTGCGGCCGGTCCGCTGTTTCCGGCCGCCATGAAGATTGCCATCTCCTCGTGGTCGAAGAGGAAGCGGTCGACGTCCTGGTCGAGGGTCGTGTACTCGCCGGACGTGTCCTCTCCGGTGGAGTTTGAATGGATCCGGGCGCCGCCGGAGAGGGCCTGGAGATAGACGGAATAGTCGTCGGTGTCGACGAGACAGCCGGTCGTGTCGTTCCCGAAGTCCTGGAAGAGGAGCTGGGCGTTCGGAGCCATGCCGTCCCCGGGGTCGATGCCGGGGAAGGACGGCGTCGAGAGGGTGTGGTAGTCGTCCCCGACCGCCGTCCCGCTCGTGTGCGTGCCGTGGAAGTGGTTCGTGTTGTCTCCGCCGCCGCACGCCGTGTTGTTGTCGTAAGCGGTCGCTCCCGGATAGACCCAGTAGCCGATCACTTTCTTTTCGGGATGGAGGCTCCCGACGGCCGGCGGGACGGTGTTCTCTGCGTCGGTGACGTCGGCCGCCGCCCCCGACTTCCGGAAGAAGCAGCTCTCCGTGTCGCAGCCCGAGTCGGCCACGGCCACGATCTGGCCGGTCCCGGTCAGGCCGTGAAGGAAGATCGTGCAGGTCGAGCAGGCGCCGCTCGCGATGTCGCTGTCCTGGTCCGACTGGACCGGCCCGATCGAGCCGTTGTTGAGGAGGTGTCGCGGCTCGTAGGGCTCGAGCCACGCGACGGCCGGGATGGCCGACACCTCGCGGACGAACTCGCGGGCCGCTGAGGCCGGAACGTCGAAGCGGAGCCTCGGCGCCACGGTGTCCTCGTGGGCCATCGTCTCCGTCGCGGCCGGGACACGTGCGAGGACGGAGTCAGCCACGTCCGCAAGAGGGGCGCCCGGGAAGAGCTGGACGGTGATCTCCGGGGGGACCTGCGGGAATCCGGGGCGCAGCCGGGGGTCGACCTTGAAGCCCGGGTCCCAAGTCCCCATCCAGCGGACCGCCGGGCTCTCTCTGAGGAGCGCGACGGCGCGGGGCGTCAGGCGGACCTGGAAGGCGTTCTCGGGGAGGTAGCCGAAGAACCTGACGCCAAGTTTGGCGAGCCGCTCCTTCTCGTCGAGGTGTCCCGGCAGGAACTGGACGACGCCGTAGTCGGGCGCGTCGGGCTTCTCCCGGAGGCCTGCCGAGACGAAGTCTGGAGCCTCGGTCAGCGGGTCGAAGACGGCAGCGACCAGGCGGAGGAGACGGCCCTCCCGCGGCGTGGCCGCACGAGCCCGGGAACTGACGACAGCGAGGGAGACTTTCCGGGGCTGAGCCGCTGCCGCGTAAAGAGTGGCCGCGCCGAGGAGCGGCAAGAGCGTCAGCAGACGCTGCCGGTGATTTCTGATCATGGATCCGGAATAATCTTACCCGCTCGACTTGTCCCGCAGCGCTTCGGTTCGCTGAACGTGGTGGAGCGTCCGGGCGACGTGTCCGGCGAAGGCGACGAGGTGCTCCAGCTCGGGTGACTCTCCGGGCGGAGGAGGCGCCGCCTTTCGGTGGAGCCGAAGCGTGCCGATCAGCTCCTCGCCGGCCCAGAGCGGAGCCGAGCAGATCGCCCATTCCGACGCCGCCTCGCGGGACTCGCCTGGAATCCGGGGCGCCCGCTCGAATCGCGGGTCCTCCTGAAGGGTGAGGGCCGCGAGGTAATCGGGCGGATCGCCGCCGGGCCAGGTGGAGGAGGCCAGCGCCGACAGCTCGGCCCGTCCGGGCCGGCGGAGGTGGAGCGTGACGCCGTCGGCCCCGAACGTCGCCGCGATCCGGTCGAGGATCCCCCCGAGGCGTGCGGCACGAAGCTCCTCGGAGGTGACGTCGTCGGCCTCGAGCCTCTCGGTGATCTCCTGCTGCAGCTCGAGGAGCCGCGTTCGGGCCATCAGGGTGTCGAGGAGGCTCTTGATCCGGAGAGCGTTCTTGACGCGGGCTTTCAGCTCGCGGGCGGAGAAGGGCTTCGTCACGTAGTCGTTCGCAAGCGCCTCGAAGCCGGCGAGAAGGTCCTCCTCCTCGGTCCGGGCGGTGACGAAGATGACCTGCGTGTCGGCCGTCTCCGCCGAGGTCTTGATCCGGCGGCAGACCTCGTAACCCGACAGGTCGGGCATCCGGACGTCCAGAAGAATCAGGTCCGGCTTCCGAGCGGCGACCTTTTCGAGCGCCTCGGTCCCCGAGATGGCGCTGTCGAAGTCGCAGCCGAGCTCGTAGGCGATGTACGAGGCGACCTCGCTCTGGAACGGGTCGTCGTCCACGAGGAGGATGAGGGGTGGGGCGGAGCCTGAGGGCATCATGAGGGGGCTGGGCCTTATCCCACGCTGGCAAATGGCCGTCAAGTCGCCCAGAATCCGGCGCCGTGGCCCTGACGGTCTTCGACACGCTGACCCGCTCCCTGGTGCCGCTCTCCCCGCTCGAGGCGGGGCATGTGCGCCTCTACACCTGCGGCCCGACCGTCTACGACCGCATCCACATCGGGAACCTCCGGACGTTCCTCTGGGAGGACCTGATGGGTCGGCTTTTCAGGGCCCTCGGGTACCGCGTCACACAGGTGATGAACCTGACGGACATCGACGACAAGACCATCCGGGGCGCCATCGCGGCGGGCCTCCCGCTCCGCGACTTCACGGCGCCGCACGTCACCTCTTTTTTTACCGACATCGAGACGCTGAACGTCGTCCCCGCCTCGCTCTACCCGCGGGCGACGGACCACATTCCGGAGATGGTCGAGCTCGTCGGGAAGCTCGCGTCGCGCGGCCACACCTACGAGAGCGACGGCTCCGTCTGGTACCGGATCTCGACGTTCCCGGCGTACGGAAGGCTCTCGGGAATCGACCTCTCGGCGGTGAGGCGCGGGGCGCGCGTGGCCGAAGACGAGTACGGGAAGGAGGATGTCCGCGACTTCGCCCTCTGGAAAGCGGCCAAGGAGGGGGAGCCGGAGTCGGCTCTCTGGAGGACGGAGCTCGGGAACGGGCGACCCGGGTGGCACCTGGAGTGCTCCGCCATGTCGATGAAGTACCTCGGCGAGACCTTCGACATTCACACCGGCGCCGTGGACAACATCTTTCCGCACCACGAGAACGAGATCGCGCAGAGCGAAGGAGCCACGGGGAAACGGTTCGTGAACGCCTGGCTCCACGCCGAGCACCTGCTCGTGGACGGCGAGAAGATGGCCAAGTCGAAGGGGAATTTCTTCACCCTCCCCGACGTCCTGGCGCGAGGCTACTCGGCCCGCGCCGTCCGCTATCTCCTTCTCTCCGTCCCCTACCGTCAGAAGCTCAACTTCACCTTCGACGGGCTCAGGGCGGCGGCATCGGCCGTGGAGCGGCTCGACTCGCTGGAGCGGCGCCTCGCCGA